>JALZOE010000169.1 GCA_030857325.1 Acidobacteriota bacterium | reverse complement strand
TTCGTCCTTGATATATTCTTCTTTGCGCCCGCGTTTGACTTTGTAGAGCGGCGGCTGCGCGATATAAATATGCCCGTTTTCTACCAGTTCCGGCATTTGACGATAGAAGAACGTCAAAAGCAGCGTTCTGATGTGCGAGCCGTCAACGTCGGCGTCGGTCATAATGGCGATTTTGTGATAACGAAGTTTCGCCAAATCAAAATCTTCTTTGCCGATTCCCGTTCCGAGAGCGGTAATCAAAGTTCTGATTTCGCCGCTGCTGAGCATTTTATCGAACCGCGCTTTTTCGACGTTTAAGATTTTACCTTTGAGCGGCAGAACAGCTTGATTTTTTCTATCGCGTCCCTGTTTCGCGCTTCCGCCCGCGCTGTCGCCTTCGACTAAATATAATTCCGAAAGCGCGGGGTCTTTTTCCTGACAATCGGCGAGTTTTCCCGGCAGAGCCGAAACGCCGAGAACGCTTTTGCGGACGATTTCACGCGCCTTTCGAGCCGCTTCCCGCGCCCGCGCCGCGTCAACCGCCTTGCCGACAATCTTTTTGGCGACCAGCGGATTCTGCTCGAAAAATTCGCCGAGCTTTTCGTTGAGAAACGATTCGACCGCGCCTTTCACGTCCGAGTTGAGTTTGCCTTTCGTCTGACCTTCAAACTGCGGCTGCGGCAGTTTGACCGAAATTACGGCGACAAGTCCTTCGCGCACGTCGTCGCCGGAAAGCGCGGTTTTGAAGTCTTTCGACAAACCCGAACTTTGCGCGTATGCGTTAATCGTTCGGGTTATCGCGCCGCGAAAACCCGACAGATGCGTTCCGCCGTCAACCGTGTTGATGTTGTTGGCGAACGAATAAACCTTCTCGTCGTAGCTGTCGTTATACTGCATCGCCACTTCAACCGAAAGATTGTCCGAAATCTGCTCGACGTAAACCGGCTCGTCGTGCAGAACGACTTTGCTTCTGTTTAAATGCTTGACGAATTCGGAAATGCCGCCTTTGTAATAAAATTCGTGCGATTTTTCTTCTTCCTCGCGCTCGTCTCTGATAAAAATGCGGATGCCTTTATTCAAAAACGCTTTTTCCCGAAGACGTTCGCTCAATTTATCGAAACTGTAAACCGTTGTGTCGAAAATGGTTGCGTCCGGCTTGAAAGTAATTTTCGTGCCGCGCTTTTCCGTTTTTCCCGTCTGCTTGAGCGGCGCGACCGGAATTCCGGCGCGGTATTCCTGCTCGTGCGTTTTGCCGTCGCGCCAGATTTCGAGTTTCAGCCATTCGGACAAAAAGTTGACGCAGGAGACGCCGACGCCGTGCAGACCGCCGGAAACTTTATAGGAATTCGAGTCGAATTTGCCGCCCGCGTGCAGAATCGTCATCACGACTTCCGCCGCCGAGCGTCCTTCTTCCTTGTGAATTCCCGTCGGAATCCCGCGCCCGTTGTCGATAATTGTAATCGAATCGTCCATATGAATGGCTACGTCAATCGTGTCGCAGTAACCGGCGAGCGCCTCGTCAACCGAATTATCGACGACTTCGTAAACGAGATGATGAAGCCCGATGTCGCTCGTCGAGCCGATATACATCGCCGGACGCTTGCGAACCGCGTCGCGCCCTTCTAAAACCGTGATTGAATCCGCGCCGTAATCTGATTTTGCTTTAGTCAATTCTATTAACCTCTGTTGGAAATTTTACCGTCGAAAATAACCTCTATTTTAGCATTTTTCTTGGAATAAAAACAGCCGCAAACGCTTGCATTTACAAGATTATCCGCTTATTTAGGAATAATTTATAATTACGCGCGGCTCGTCGTTTCCGGCTCGACGACTTTTCCGCCGGAGACGGTAAAAATCCGCGCCGACGCGCCGAATTTTTCGACGAAACTTTCCTTTGAGGTCGTAACGAACGTCTGCGTTTTGTCGCTCAGATATTCGAGAAGTTGACCGATGCGTTTGTAGTCGAGTTCGGCGTCGATGTCGTCGAGCAGAAAAAGCGGATATTCGTTGTGCTGCGAGAAATAAACCGATATATTGGCGAGCTGAAGGACGAGAAGCGCGCTGCGCTGCTGACCGCTCGAGCCGTATTTTCGCAAATCGTGTCCGTCGAAAAGAATGTCCAAATCGTCGCGGTGCGTTCCCAAAAGTGCGTAACCGGCGGCGAGTTCGGCTTGAACGCGAAGTTTTAAGCGCTCGGCAAGCAAATTCGAGTAATCGTTCAAATCGCCTTTGCCTTCCAAAGACGAAGCGTAATTTATCGAAAGTTCTTCGCGTCCGAAAAGTTTTTTCTCCAGAACGCCGTTTAATCTTTCGACAAAACGCAGACGCGCCTTGTGTATGCGCGTCGCGTGCAGAATCAGCTGTTCGTTCCAGGGTTCGAGCAGTTCGGCGGTTTTCTCAGCTGAAAAACCGTTTTCCCGCGCCGATTGGAGAAGCGAATTTTTTTGACGAATGACGCGATTGTAATCGACGAGCGTCTGGACGAACGGCGGATAAATCGAAACGATGCCGCCGTCTAAGAATTTGCGGCGCGCTTCCGGGTTGCCGCGCACGATTTCCAGCTCGTCCGAATTAAAAACGACGGCGTGAAGCTGTCCCAAAAACCTTTGAACCGTTTCTTTTTTATTGTTGACGCTCAGAGATTTCGTGTTACCCTGCATCGCCACCTGAAGAACGCGGTTGATGTCTTCGCCCTGGTGAACCGTGCCGCGCACAATCGCCAAATCTTCGCCGAAGGTTACGGTTTCCTGTAGGCGCGCGGTTTTGAAAGATTTGGTCGTCGCCAGCAGATAAATTGCTTCGAGCCAGTTTGTTTTGCCCTGCCCGTTTTCGCCGAAAATAATATTTAAGCCTTTGGCGCACCGCATTTTCCCGCGCAGATTTCGGAAGTTTTCGGCTTCGAGCAGTTCAAGCAGCATAACATTTATTTTACCATATATTTGTTTGGTAAATCTTTGAGTTTCTACAGTTTCAACGGAAGATTCAGCCACAAATGAACACAGCTAAACACGGACAAATACAAGGAATAAATACTTTAAATGGTTTTTTTCTTATCTGTTTTTTCTGTTTAAATCCGCGTTCATCCGCGTTCATCTGTGGCTAAATTCTCCACCGCAATTCAAATCGTTTGCATTAAATTTTTATTGCAATATCATAAATAAAATGGCTGATTTAATCGAAAAAATACGGGAAAAAGCAATTCAATTAAACGGCACCGACGATGTTGCCGACGAAATTATGACGCTCGTCGGCGATGCGCGTTTTGTTCTTGTCGGTGAAGCGTCGCACGGCACGCACGAATTTTATAAATACCGTGCCGAGATTACAAAGCGTCTAATTGCCGAAAAAGATTTTTCCGCCGTTGCCGTCGAAGCCGATTTTCCCGACGCTTACCGCGTCAATCGTTATGTTCGCGGGCTTGGCGAAGATAAAACGGCAAATGAAGCGCTGTCGGATTTTACGCGTTTTCCGCTCTGGATGTGGCGCAATGTGGACGTTTTGGATTTTGTGATTTGGATGCGGGCGCATAATGCCGGATTGGAGGCGAACGAGAAAATCGGATTTTACGGACTCGATTTATACAGTCTGCATTCGTCGATGAAATCGGTTCTCGATTACTTAGAAAAAGTTGACCCGAACGCGGCGCAAACGGCGCGAAATCGTTACGCGTGTTTCGACCATTTCGGCGAAGACGCGCAAAGCTACGGTTACGCGGCGAGCTACAACGCGCATTTTTCCTGCGAAGACGAAGCGGTTAAACAACTTGTCGAATTACAAAGACGCGCCGCCGATTATGCGAACCGCGACGGCTTTATCGCCCGCGACGAGTATTTTTTCGCCGAACAGAACGCGCGGCTCGTCAAAAACGCCGAAGAATATTACCGCTCGATGTTTCAGGGACGAGTTTCGAGCTGGAACTTACGCGACAGCCATATGGCGGAAACTCTTGAGGCGCTTGCCGCGCATCTCGAAGAGGAAAACAGAGAGTCGAAAATCGTCGTCTGGGCGCATAATTCGCATTTGGGCGACGCCCGCGCGACCGAAATGGGCGAGCGCGGCGAATTAAACTTGGGACAACTGGTACGTGAAAAATATAAAAATGAAGCGCGTCTTATCGGTTTTTCGACGCACACGGGAACGGTTGCCGCCGCGACGAATTGGGACGAACCGGCGCGGATAAAACGAATGCGCCCGTCGCACAAAGACAGCTACGAGCAGATTTTTCACCGAACCGAACTCGGAAATTTTTTCTTAAATCTGCGCGAACCGGAAATTGAAGATTTGCTGCGTCGTCCGCAACTGGAGCGCGCCGTCGGCGTGATTTATCGACCGGAAACCGAACGCGTCAGCCATTATTTCACCGCCGTTTTGTCCGAACAGTTCGACGGCATAATTCATTTTGACGAAACGAGCGCGGTCGAACCGCTCGATAAAACCGCGAGCGGAACACACGAAGACGCGCCGGAAACTTTCCCCGACGGTTTATAGTTTTGTTTCCAACAGCAAATCTGAATTTTTCATCCGATTGACGATTTGCTTTAAATGACGGGTTAATTAAATTTCTTAAATTGGAGAGAAAAATGCGCTTTTTAACAATTTTGGTTTTGTCGTTTCTATTACCCTTTTCCGCTTTCGCTCAATCAAATAAAAATTCAAAACCGCTTGCCGACACTTTTACGGCGACATCTCTGGACGGTCAAAATTTTGACCTTGCCGCTTTAAAAGGCAAAGTCGTGCTTGTTACGTTCTGGTCAACCAAATGTCCGATTTGCACGTCGGAAATTCCGAAGCTCAATCAAATGGCGGCAAAATATAACGGCGGAGACGTTGTTTTTTTCGGTTTGACGACCGACAACGATTCAAAAGTAAAGCAGTATATCAAGAAAAAACCGTTCGATTTTAATCTTTTGCCGAACAGTTTCGGAATTTTATTAAAATATGCCGATAAAGACGGCGACGGCAACGTTACGATGGGTTATCCGGCGCATTATCTTATTAATCAAACGGGTGAAATCGAGCTTAAAACCAGCGGCTTCGCTAAAACTAAGAGACTCGACGCGCAAATAGCCAAACTTCTGAAATAAACGTCGTTTCCGAATATTGCCGGAATAAATTTTACTTTTGCGCCGACAAAAAGCGGAGAGTCTTATAAATGAAGACTTTCCGCTTTTTTTAAGGTTTTCCGTCAGCCGTTAAAATTTATTTGGTCGGCAACCCGCTAAATTTTAGAGTAAGAAAAAGGGATTTGAGCCGAAACTCAAATCCCTTTTTTTGCTCATAAAGCATCTTTTAAACTAGAATCCGCTCACATTTAAGCGTCCGCCGGTAACGCATTTGCCAGTCAGCGAAGCGGTCGGAACCGCGCTGTTCAAAATAGCGGCTTTGATTTGCGCGGCAGTCGCTCCGGGATTTGACGCAGCATAGAGAGCCGCGCCGCCCGTTACGTGCGGTGTTGCCATCGAAGTTCCGCTATAAGACGAGTATGTGTTAAATGCAGTGGTTGACCAAACGCCCGAACCGGGTGCGCCGATGTCAACAGTGGTCGCACCATACTGCGAGAACGAAGCGAGCTCGCCGGTATTGGTAATGGCGGCGACGGCGATCACGTTCGGCACGTCGTAATTCGACGGGTAAGAAGCCGTCGTGTCGTTGTCGGTTCCGCTATTGCCTGCCGCCGCGATAAACAGGATATTTGCGGTATTAGCGCGCGTAATCGCATCTTTCAAGGCTTGCGAGTAACCGCCGCCGCCCCACGAATTGTTAGTCGCAACAATGTTCAATCCGTGCCGTGTCTTCAAGTCGGTAAAATAATCAACCGCTTTGATAGCATTGGCACTTGTGCCGCCGCGACGACCGAGAAACTTGCCTGAAATGTAAGTTACGTTCCAATTAACTCCGACAACACCCGCGCCGTTACGTTCCGCGCCAATCGTGCCTGTTACGTGCGTTCCGTGGTCATCAAGACTGCCGCGGGTTCCGCCGTCATAAATGGTGTTGTTATTGCCATCGAAATCCCAGCCGTTAACATCGTCAACATAGCCGTTGCCGTCGTCGTCAATTCCGTTTACCGGGTCGTAGGGATTTGTCCAGACATTTGCGTCCAAATCGGGATGTGTATATTGAATACCTTCGTCAATAACGCCGACGTAAACAGACTTGGAGCCGGTTTTTCCGGCTGCCCACGCTTCGCCGGCTTGACTGCCGAATATATTTGCCGGCGTGGTTGCATCGCCATACAT
>JALZOE010000595.1 GCA_030857325.1 Acidobacteriota bacterium | reverse complement strand
CAACGCCGCCGTTCGTATTTGCCAGTTAAATTTATTGTCGCTCATAAATACTTTTCCACAACTTTTTCCACAGTTATTTTTCCGTGCCGTAAACGATTTGAAAAATCTGTTCGTTGGTCGGCTCTTTTGCCGGAATTTTTTCGTTTAGAATAACCATTTCAGTCGAATAATTATTAAAAAAATCCGCATTGGCGTGGTTTGAAACCTGATTTAAGTCGGGTGCGAAAATCGTCAGCATTATTAAAGCGACGACCGCCGCCGTCATACCGGCAACGACCATTTTTGAGGCTTTCCACATTCGATTGACGGCGGCGAGCGGATTGACCGCAATTTGTTTTTCGCGCAGATTCGATATCACGCGCACGGCGAAAAACGGCGGCGGCGCGAAATGAGCGTCCGCCGTCGAACGAAGCAGACGGGACGAAATTTTCGCGGCTGAATAATGACGGCGGCAATCGGCGCAGCGCGAAGCGTGAGCGTCGATGATTTTCAAATCGGTTTCGCTCAAATCTCCGAACGCGTTTTCGTCGAGAATATCTAAAATATGTTTGTTTCTCATTTTGTAAAAGCCTTTTGCGCGGCTGATTTTTTAAGCAGTTTTTCCACCGCTTCGCGCATCCTGCGGCGGGCGCGAAAAGCCTGAACCTTAACCTTCGATTCAGACCAGCCGGTTATTTCCGCCAATTCTTTTATCGAATGACCTTCGCCGTCAATCATTGTCAAAACCAGCCGGTCGTCCGGCGACATCGCCTCCAGAACGCGATTGACCAAATCCGCCGCAATCGTTTTTTCTTCCTCGCTTTGATGACGGATTATCGCGGCGTCCGTCATCTGTTGTTCGAGCCAATCGCCTTCGTCGTCGCTTAACGCCAAAACAGTCATTTCGGTTTCGCGTTTTGAGTTTCGCAGCAGATTGATACAGGTATTAACCGTGATTCTGGTCAGCCAGCCTTCAAACGAGCCGCGATTTTCAAAACTCCCTAACTGGGTGAAAATTTTCAGAAAAACTTCCTGCGCCGCTTCTTCGATTAAACTTTTGCGGCGGAAAAAGCGCCCGACAAACCGGAAAACTCGCGGGCTGTAACGCCGCACGATTTCGGCAAAAGCGTTTTCGTCGCCGTCGCCCGCGCGTCTGGTTAAATCTGAATCCGGCAGTTGCTCGTAATTTTCCAATCGATGCTCCGCTGCAAAATCGTTCGCAGTAAATTTCTTATTAGTTTTATTTACCGAAATGATATTGACAAGCCGCATCGCGGAAAAAGTTACGAAATTTAATAATAAAATCAGCCGCTTGTTTCGCTTCTGTGTAAGAAAGACACGAAGATTGAAGAAAAGGTTACAGGAAAAGTTTAAAGTGTAAGTTTTGAACCGAACGAATTTTAAGTTGTAACCTTTTCGTTTTTATATGCGTCTATAAAAAGATACGACAGCCTTATCAAAAGTAAATTATAAGGAAAATTCGATTTTTTAATTTTTTTTAATTTATGGAATCGGTTCGTATTTATAAAACTTAACCGAACTATTTTTTATGCGTTTTTCAACATATTTTCGCGGCGGCATCGGCGAAATAATTTTTACGATAGCGGCGATGTCCGTTTTTCTAATCGGCTGCGGCGGCGACAAATCGGCTCAGGGCGAGTCTGTCGGCGGCGCAAATCAAGCGACTAAAGAAGAAGCTCCGATTGCCGTTACAACCGCAAAAACCGAATCGCGCGATGTTCCGGCTTTCATTCAGGCGACGGGAAGTTTAATTGCCGATGAAACCTCGGACATCGCGCCGAAAACGGCGGGCAAAATCATTAATGTTTCGGCAAATGTCGGCGAATTTGTCGGTCAGGGCAGCGTGATTGCAAAAATTGACGATAGAGACGCGCGGCTGCGCCTCGCCGAAGCCGAAGCGGGCGTTACACAGGCAATCGCGGGCGTTCGCCAAGCCGAAGCGCGTTTGGGATTATCTCGAAACGGAACTTTTTCGGCGGCGACGATTCCCGAAGTTCTCTCCGCCAACGCCAATTA
>JALZOE010000168.1 GCA_030857325.1 Acidobacteriota bacterium | reverse complement strand
GGATAATACTTTTTTATATAATCGGGATTGCGTTTATAATAATGAAAAGCGGCGGACGCCAAACACAAATACGCGGCAAGCAGCCACAGAACGGGCGTGAAAATTATAAAAAAATCGGAGGTTTCCGAAAAAAACGGCAGAGTTCTGCGGCTTATTAAAATAAACGGATCGACGACTCTGATTTGATATAACCAGCTCGCGGTCGAATAAGGATCGTCGAGACTGCGCCAGACCGGAGAGAAGCCGCCGCCGCTGGCGCTCAGCGATTTATACAAAAACAAAAGCGGTAAAATCGGCAGATATGCCGCGAGCGTCCACAATAAAGTTCGTTTTAGACGAGAGAAGGGAAGAAAGCAAATTATAGTAAAAATACTGCCCGAAAGAATGACGAAACTTATAATATGGCTCAGATAAACGAAAATAAGCAGCAGCGAGAAGACCGCCGCCTGCGGAAAACCGATTTTTTCGCGCCAGCGGTAAAAGAGACCGAGCGTAAATAAAAAAGCGACGACTCCGATGGTAAAATTATAAAATCCGATTAACCAAAGCCAGTTAAATCCCGTTGCCGCGCCGATTAAAAAACTGGTTTTAACGCCTGCGCGACCGGCAGTCTGAAACCGCAGCCAGCCGGCAGCCGCCACAAAAAGCGCGTAGGTAAGAGTTACAAATATTTTCGTTACGGTAAACGCCGGGAAAAACTGTAAAAGCAGAACCAGAAGCCAATGACCGCTGGAATTTGGAATGGAAATTGAATTGAAGACGTAAAATTGTGAGATTTCCGGGTTTTGTTTGAGCAGTTCAAACATTAAAAAAGCCGTATAGACGTGTCCCGAACCGTCCTGATTGATAAAATAATCGACGCTCCAAATCGGAAGGCACGTAAAGACGATTAAAATTATATAAAAAATAGCCAGCCGGATGTTCGGCGATAAAAAAGAAAGCATAAAAATGAATTGCGGACGAAAAAAAATCAAAATGAATAAACCGGACTGCCAGCCGATTTTCTCAACCTTCAAATCGAGCGATAAATTACCGGCGCGCGTTCTTCAATGTTTTTCGTTTGCGGCGAAAGCGCGGCGGCATAACTTTTGTTAAAATTCAAGTTTGTATTTTTTGTATTTCTTGAAAATATATTAAACCGAACGGCGAATGTATCGACTTTAAGTTTATCAATTTACAACATTTTATTTGATGTCCGAAGAAAAGCAAAATTCAACACCCGAATTGCCGCGAAAGATTATTTTTATATGGAATTATTTGGAGTGGGGCGGCGCGCAGGTTTACCTTTTCGGGCTGATGAAGGAAGCGCAAAAATTTTGCCAGGTCGCCGCTTTGCTGCCGTCGGGCAGCGACCGCCAATTGCTGGAATATTTGAATAATATAAAAGTTCCGTATAAATTTTTCGACGCCCACACGGATCTTCAGCCGGCAACGACTTTGAAAAGAAAATTGGAACGGCATTGGAATAAAGTATTGTGTGAAATTATAATATATAAACGGCTGAAAAAAATAGACTTAACAAAGTCCGTCGTTCATCTGGATTTTCCGCCGTGGCAATCTCTGACGTTTCTCTGGTGGCTTAGTTTAAAGACGAAAGTATTTGTAACCATTCATAACGCAATGCCGGAAGTTCCGAAATGGCGGCAACTTTTGTGGAGAGCTAAGTTTGGGGTTCTCGCGCGAACAAAGAACTTTAACATTTTTACGTCAAATGAAAACGCCAGAGACAGTTTAAGACAATATGTGTCCGGGAACTTTCTGGAAAAAATCACCGTTACATCGACAAATGTAAATCCCGATGAAATTGACCGCGCGTTACAGTTCGATTTAAAGAAAATTGATATTTGCCGAAAATACGATTTGCCGGAAGACAAGTTTATGGTTTTCTGCGTCGGGCAGTTTATAGACAGAAAAGGACGCTGGGTTTTTCTCGAAGCGGCGCGGAGTTTGATTGAAAAGAATAAAGATATACATTTTGTGTGGATTTCAAACTCGAAATTAAATCGGGACGAGTTAAAGAAAATCGAATCATACAAGCTCGACCGAAATTTTACGCTTGTCGATTCCGAGAAAACCGGCGGCGAACACGTCGATTTATTTAAGTTGTTGAGAATTGCCGACGTTTTCACCCTGCCGAGTTATATCGAAGGCTTGCCTATTTCACTGCTCGAAGCGATGGCGCTCGGCATTCCGAGCGTCTCGACTGATGTAAACGCTATACCGGAGGCGGTTAAACATCTGGAAACAGGCTTGTTAATTGAAACCGGAGATGCCGGCGGGCTGGTAAATGCGATTGAAAAATTGAAATCGGACAGGAATTTAAGAAAAAGTTTATCCGAAAACGGGAGGGATTTTGTTTTGCGGAATTTCAATGAAGCGATTGTGGCGAAAATCGCCTTTGCCGCGTATAAAAAATCTTTTTCCGCGACGCAAAATAAATAATGCAGGTAAAACAGGGCGAAACGAGCCGCTCGATTCTCAAAAATGTGTTGTTCGGTTTTTCGACCTGGATTTTGCCGGTCGGTCTGAGTTTTTCGGCGACTCCGATTATAATTAAAAATCTCGGCAACTCCGAATACGGCATATACGCGCTGATTCTCGGTTTCGTCGGGTATTCGTTTAATTTCAATTTAGGTCGGGCGATTACCAAATACATCGCCGAATACAGGATTTCGGGCGAGACGGACAAGTTGCAGGATGTAATTTCCGCGACATTTTTTTTGAATCTGCTGGCGGGCGCGCTCGGAGTTTTAATCGTCTGTTTCGGCGCCGAATGGCTGGTAATAAATGTTCTGAAGCTGGAGACGGCGGCTCAAAATAAATCGGTTATCGCCCTGTATATCGCCGCTCTGATTATCTTTTGCACATCTCTGAATCAGGTTTTTAATTCGATTATTCAGGGACTTCAACGTTTCGACGTGTATTCCAAAATATTAAACGCGGGCAATTTCGCGCTGTTGACCGGAAATTTGCTGCTGGCGATTTACGGATACGGACTTTTGAGTTTATTAATTTGGAATTTGCTGATTATTATTTTCAGCACCGTGTTATTCGCCGTTACCGCGAAACGTCTGCTGCCGGAGTTTAAGTTAAGTCTGAAATTCAAAAAAGAAACGCTCGCGCTGGTTCTGCGCTACAGCGCGGGAATCGTCGGTTATCAAATACTGTCTAATTTCCTGCTGCTTTTTGAACGCGGCTGGATTACGCGTCATCTGGGACCGGAAAATTTGACTTTTTACGTTGTGCCGATGACTTTAGCTATTTTCATTCACAGTTTTATTTCGAGCTTGATAATCGTAATTTTTCCGCTCGCCAGCGAATTGAAAAACGAGCCGGAAAAACTTTTGCGGCTCTATACGAAGGCGACGAAAACGGTTTGTTTTCTCGTGTTTTTTTTTGCCGCCGCTCTAATTGTCGGGGGAAATCTGTTTTTGATTTTATGGATGGGCGCGCCGTTTGCGCGGCAGACTTATCCGCTGCTGGTAATTCACACGATTACGTTCGGCATCGTGGCGATACAGACGATTTCCTGGCAGATGACCGAAGGCTTGGGAAAACCGGCGCACAACTTTTATATTTTCGCCGTATGTTTGATAATAAATATGTCGATGATTTTAAATCTGACCGACAGCCTCGGAAACGTCGGAATCGCATTCGGGCGGCTCGCCGGTTTCGGGACGATTTTTCTTTCCGTTTTTTATATCGAAAAATGGGCGTTTCAGAAGGTGCAGGTTAAATTCTGGCTGAAACTGTTAGGTATTTTAACGACGGCGACCGTAATTTCCGTCGCGGTTATGAAAATTATCGGCGGTTATCTGCCGCCGACGTGGATTTCACTGGCGGCAGAGGTGATTTGCGGCGGACTCGTCTATTTATCGGCGGTTTGGATGCTTGGTTTCGTAACCGAAGACGAAAAAAAATTGATTGGACGACTTTTCATTGGTAGAAGCAACAATGCATAAAAAAATCGAATTGGTTCAGCGTGTAGATTTTATAAAGGAAATATGCGCCGGGCGAGAAGTTCTGCATCTCGGCTGCACCGCTTATCCATACACCAAAGAAGCGGTCGAAAACAATATGCTGTTGCATTTCGAGCTGGAAAAAGCCGCCGAAACGCTCTACGGATTCGATTTCGACCAGACGGGCATCGATACTCTGACTGAATTGGGCGGCAAAAATCTGTTCCGGGCTGATTTGGAAAAACTCGAAGAAGTAAATCTCGACAAAACGTTCGATGTCATTATCGCCGGTGAAATGATAGAGCATCTTTCAAATCCGGGACTTTTTCTAAAAGGCATCCGGCGCTTTATGAACGCTGAAACAAAATTGGTTATAACCACCATCAACGCCTACGGCGCGATGCGGTATTTGATTTACGGCTTGCGGGGCAAAGGCGGAACGAACGAGCCGGTTCATCAGGACCACGTTGCTTACTACTCGTATAAGACTTTGAGTTTAGTTATCCGAAGAGAAAACTTAAAGATTGACGAATTTTTATTTTACGATTTAGGAGCGGAACACCGACCGTTCAATCGCTGGTTTTATAACGTATTTAACGACGTTTGCGTGAAAATCTCGCCGCAGTTGAGCGACGGCGTGATTGCCGTCTGCAGCTTGTCCGAAGATTAAAACAGTGTTTTCGATTTTTTTTCAAAACTCAATTCAAAAATGAAAAGAAAGTATATTTCAGAAGTTAAGCAGTCGAATACAGAAACACGCACGAAGTAAGTGTGTGTTTCTGCGGCAATTGAATGCTGACCGCGTAACTCGTATATTGTTATTAAAGTGTTTTGTAAAAGTGTCTTGTAAAAAATCTGAATCCGCCGGTTACAAAAGTTAATTTGCAAACCCCGTAAAATTAAGGAAAATAAACTCTTACTAAATGGAAAAAGTAGTTTTTACAAACGGCTGTTTTGATGTTCTTCATCCGGGACACGTCTATCTGCTGGAGAAAGCCAGGCAATTAGGCACAAAACTCGTCGTCGGTATCAACAGCGACGCTTCGGTAAAATCAATCAAAGGCGAATCGCGTCCCGTCGTCGCTCAGGACGACAGAGCCGCCGTCTTAAAAGGACTGCGATGCGTTGACGAAGTTTATATTTTCGACGAAAACACGCCGGAAAATTTGATTAAGAAAATAAAGCCGGATGTTTTGGTAAAGGGCGGCGATTGGAATACAAATGAAATAATCGGCGCGGATTTTGTCGAGAAAAACGGCGGAAGAGTGTTTTCGATTCCGCTCAAAGACGGTTACTCTTCAACGAATATCGTCAAAAAAGCACGCGAAATTTCCGAGCCGGAAAAGCGTGATTCTTCGGACGATTTAACAATCGCCGAAAAATCTATCAGGCAGCATATCGAAGTTTTTCAAAAAATTCTCCAATCGCAAACGCATATTATTGAAGAATGTGCGCGGATTATCATCGACGCGCTCGAAACGGGCAATAAAATTTTGATTTGCGGAAACGGCGGCAGCGCTTCGGACGCGCAGCATATCGCCGCCGAGTTTGTCGGCAGATACGAAACCGAGCGAAAGGCTTTTCCGGCAATTGCTCTGACGACCGACACGTCGGCTTTAACGGCGGTGGCAAACGATTACGGTTTCGAGCGGATTTTTTCCAGACAAATCGAGGCGCTGGGAAATCGGGGCGACGTTTTAATCGCCATCAGCACGAGCGGCAATTCGCCGAACGTCAACCAGGCTGCGATGACGGCGCGCCGAAACGGTTTAAAAACGCTCGGTCTGACCGGCGCAAACGGAAAAAAATTAGCTTCGCTGTGCGATTCGGCGATTCTGATTCCCGCCGAACGAACGGCGCGAATCCAGGAAGCTCATATAACCGTCGGACATATTTTCTGCGAACTAATCGACGCAAAATTCACCGCGGGCGATTCTCAAATTTAACCTCTAATAAATTTAAACTAAGATAATAATGAACGGGCTGGAAAATTTTTCAAAGGTAAAAGTGCTAATCGTCGGCGACGTGATGGTTGACCGTTTCTGGTGGGGAGACGTGACGCGGATTTCGCCGGAAGCGCCCGTTCCGGTTGTAAATTTAAATCGCACCAGCACCGCGCCGGGCGGCGCCGCCAACGTCGCCGCCAATGTTTCTGGTCTCGGCGCCGAATGCTTTTTAGTCGGAGTCGTCGGCGACGATAAAGAAGCCGAAATCCTGCCCGAAATTCTCTCGCAAATAAATGTTTCGACGGAATTTTTAATTAAGACGCAAAAC
>JALZOE010000594.1 GCA_030857325.1 Acidobacteriota bacterium | reverse complement strand
AATACGTTCCGTGCAAAAATCTCGATTACGAAATGGAAGTCGGATTTTTCGTCGGCAGCGGCAACGAATTAGGCGAAACCATTTCGATTGAAAAAGCGGAAGACCATATTTTCGGGCTTTGTCTGGTCAACGATTGGTCGGCACGTGATATTCAATCTTGGGAATACCAGCCGCTCGGACCGTTTCTGGCAAAAAGTTTCGCAACCAGCGTTTCGCCGTTCGTCGTTTCAATGGAAGCGCTCGCGCCGTTTAGAACAAGCGTTTTCAAACGCGAAGAAGGCGACCCGCAGCCGCTCGATTATCTTTCATCCGAAGAAAACGAAAAAAACGGCGGCTTCGACATCAATCTCGAAGTTTACATTCAAACCGAAAAAATGCGTGACGAAAACGTTGAGCCTTTTCTGCTTTCGCGTTCAAACACGAAAGATTTATACTGGACAATCGGGCAAATGCTGACGCATCACGCCTCGAACGGCTGCAATTTGCAAACCGGCGATTTGATGGCGACCGGAACGGTTTCAGGACGTGAAAAAGATTCACGCGGCTGTTTATTGGAATTAACCCGGCGCGGCAAAGAACCGATTGAACTTCCAAACGGCGAAGAACGCAGGTTTTTAGAAGACGGCGACGAAATTATTATGAAAGGTTACTGTGAACGCGAAGGTTTTCGCCGCATCGGTTTCGGCGAATGTCGCGGCGTTGTTGTGCCGGTGGAGTAAGATTTTTTAGCCACGAATAAACACGAGAAATCACGAAAAATCATTTAAAAACCTTTCGTGTCTTTTCGTGTTTATTCGTGGCTAAATCTTTTCTGTGGCAAAATAGAAACAATGAGTGATTTTATTCTCGATAAATTTCACGAAGAATGCGGCGTTTTCGGCATTTTCGGACACGCCGAAGCCTCGACGCTGACGAATCTCGGACTTTTCGCGCTTCAGCATCGCGGGCAGGAAGCGTGCGGTATTGTTTCGAGCGACGGCGAAACTCTGCACCAGTTTCGCTCGATGGGTTTGGTTGCGGACGTTTTGACCGAAGACGTTTTGCGGAAATTAAAAGGCGCGAGCGCCATTGGACATACTCGGTATTCGACCGCCGGAAAAAATACGATTCGTGAAGTTCAGCCGTTTTCGGTTACCTGCCAGCACGGACAGATTGCGATTTGCCACAACGGAAATTTGCCGTATGCGCCGCAGAAACGCCAGGAACTCGAACGCGCGGGCGCGATTTTTTCTTCGACTTCCGACACGGAAACGATTCTCCATTCGATTGCCCGCTGCGAAGCCGAAAACGTTATCGAAGCGATTTCTAAAGTTTTAAAGGAAACCGAAGGCGCGTTTTCTCTGCTTTTTTTAACGCCCGACGCGCTCGTCGCCGTGCGCGACCCGCGCGGATTTCGCCCGCTGAATTTAGGAAAACTCAAAGATTCGTGGTGTGTCGCGTCGGAAACCTGCGCCTTTGATTTGATTGACGCCGAATATGTGCGCGAAATAAAAACGGGCGAAATGCTGGTGGTTGATAAAAACGGTCTTCATTCATTTTTTCCCTTTGAAGAAAAACCGAAATCAATCTGCGCCTTTGAACACGTTTATTTTTCGCGTCCCGATTCAACGATTTTCGGTGTTTCGGTTAATGAATCCAGGCATAAGATGGGCAAGCGGCTGGCGGTCGAACATCCGGCGGAAGCCGATTTAATCGTGCCTGTGCCGGATTCGGGCGTAGCGGCGGCAATCGGTTACGCAGCGCAGTCGAATATCGATTATCGTCAGGCGATTATTCGCAATCATTACGTCGGGCGCACGTTTATCGAGCCGTCGCAGTCGATTCGTTCGTTCGGCGTCCGCTTGAAACTCAATCCGATTCGCAATTTAATTCAGGGAAAACGCGTCGTGCTGGTTGATGATTCGATTGTGCGCGGCACGACTTCAAAAAAAATCGTCCAAATGGTCAGAGAAGCGGGCGCGGCGGCGGTTCATATGCGGATTTCGTGTCCGCCGACCGTTTCGCCCTGTTATTACGGAGTCGAT
>JALZOE010000167.1:4824-6258 GCA_030857325.1 Acidobacteriota bacterium | reverse complement strand
ACGTCGTAGAAGTCGCATAATGGATAAAAACCCATATAGATTATAACATCAGTAGCGTTTCTTATCCATACATTTAAATTTCAACCCTACTTACCGAACAACAGAACGAAATACGCGAGGAAAAGTTTTAGAAGCGAACAGTTGTTAACAGAGTTTACATTGATTCGAAATGTCGGAAAGGAATTAAAAAGGAGCAAGTCGTTTTTTAATTTTATTTAAGCAAAATAAATTCATAATGCGAATCAAGGGTTGAAAAACGCCATCGTTGAAAACAAATAACTTATGTCAACGTCTTTGGGGCAGGGCGTCCAATTCTGTCCAAAGCTCAGCTAATTTTGTTGAATTGTTCATTTTTCTATTTCTTCCCAAATCCAGATGAAAGTACCAATCGGATAATATTTTTGACCCATTTCGATAATCGCTGAGAAAGTTTCCGTTTCTCCTTCATCGGACGGAAAAACAAAAGTGTCTATTGATAAATCATAGTAAGCAAGTTTTTTTTGCCCGATAATATGGAGCAGTTCATTGTATATTTTCAGAACTTTTTGCGCTTGATTAAATGTAAAATAAGAACAATCCCACCCGTTCCAGTTTTCATCTTTGCTAAAGCCTTCGAAAACTTCGTAGCCGAGTGATTCTATTTTGAATTCTGTTAAGCGCGTAAAGAATAATTTGCAGAAATTACTTTAAATTTCTAAATCTCGGTTGTAGAAGATACGATTTTCGGCAAATTTTCGAGAATTTGCGAACCGACTGTGAATAGTTGAAAATCTATTCCACAGTAAAACTACGTTGTCATCACTGCACCACCAAATCAATTATTACCGCTTTTCGCATACCGAGCAATTTTTCTGAATGGCAGTACTTATTGCATTTAAATTTAGTGCGGTATGGAGACTTAATACTTTCGTGATGTGTTCAATTTCATCTTGTTTCTAAAAAGGTTTTTTCTTATCAAAAGACTTTAAAGTCTGATAGGAGTAAATGTTTCAGCAAGTAAAAACTATGAATAACATGAGTGATAGGGGAAAATGTAGGGAAAAAACAAAAGAGGCATCTGTTTGATGCCTCTAAAGCCTTATAAATATTGGCTCCGCAGGTAAGACTCGAACTTACAACCCTTCGGTTAACAGCCGAATGCTCTGCCATTGAGCTACTGCGGAATGATCGTCTCAACGAACGAATCTAAAGATTAAAAACTTCCTTTTATAAAGTCAAGCCAGGCTTTTGAAGTTTGCGGCAATTGTTCGATTTTTGATGCAAAAATAATTTCAGGTAAACACTTAAGCACCCCAACAAAATTAAATTAGACTTTGTTAATCTAAAACCCTTACAATTACTGAACCTTAGCGATTGAAACACTAATCTATTTTTGTTGGGGTGCTTACACAAATTATTTTGATGTTTTTTTTCGCAAAGCCCAATGGCTAGCAG
>JALZOE010000167.1:0-4814 GCA_030857325.1 Acidobacteriota bacterium | reverse complement strand
GGCTAGCAGTGTTCTAATTTTGAAAAGATAAACTTAAATTTGTTCCGTTGCTTAAGTAACAGGACAGAATTATTTTATAGATAAATCAGGGCTTTGCACAAAAAATGTTAAATTTTCAATCTTCTTTGTGTAAAGAGTCTGTAAGTTCTTTGTTTAAGATTTAATTCGTTCAAATTCAGGCGACTTTTTGTGCAAAACCGATTACTTGTGCAAAACCTTAATATCAGTGTAGAAACACGCACGGAGTATAGTGTGTTGTTCCGCCCTTACTCCGTGCATGTTTCCGCATTTATAAAACTACTCTGTCCGATTACTTAGAAGCTGTTTGGAAACTCATAAAATCAGCTGATTTTACGACATAATTGTCGTTTTCTGAAATTGGCTTGATAAGCAGGTGGACAAAAGTTTTGAGGTATTTAGAAAATTGAACGTCTGATTTCTTAAGGCTCAAACAATTTCTTTTTACCGCAAAACCTTTGTTCTGGTGCTTAGCATAAGTCCTTTGAAACCAACAATGCTTAATTTTTAGAAATAGTTTCCAAACAGCTTCTTAGTTTAATTACTCGATTTTTTAACTCGGTTTCCGTTTATAAATCCGCGTGTTAAGCGGCAGCAGATTTAATTTATTTTCGTGGTAAGCTATAAAAATAAACTTATGTGATAAAAATAAAGCAGCGAGTTAAAATTTACGGCGGGTTAATTTTAATTTAATATATGTCGCAGTCTTTTATCGAAAATGAAGAAACTCTTATTATCGAAACGCCGGAAAGAGTTTCGCTGGCTTTTGCGCTCGCCTCTATCGGAAACCGTTTTCTGGCGGTCGCCATCGACCATTTTATACAATATCTGCTGATTTTTATTGTCGCCTGGGCTTTTTACAGCCTTTCGGAATTTGGCGATGCATTTAAGGAGACGGGCGCGGCGGTGCTTCTCGAAGAAATGCCGAAATGGACGATTGCCATTTTGATAGTCGTAGTTTTTCTGATTTTCGCCGGTTATTTTGTCTTTTTTGAATGGTTGTGGAACGGGCAGACGCCGGGCAAGCGATTGCTGAAGCTGCGCGTTATTCGCGAGGACGGTCGCCCGATTACGCTCTGGGAAGCGATGGCGCGCAACCTTCTGCGGATTTTCGACGCCGTTCCGGGTTTTGTCGTGCCGGTTTATTCAATCGGGCTGATTTCGATTTTTGCCAGCGGGCGCGACCAGCGAATCGGCGACGTGTTTGCCGGAACGGTTGTCGTCCGCGAGCGCGCGGACGACGCGCCGACTTTTGCCGAAACTTTTTCAAATCCGGTTAGCGACGCCGCTTTTCGCCGCGTTCAGAAAAAAATTGATTTTCAAGCCGACATCGCCCTTTTAACCGAAGGCGAAATCGAAGTGGTCGAAATATTTCTGCGGCGGCGCTGGGATTTAACCGAAAAGCAGAGAATCTGGATGGCGTGGCGCGTCGCGCTGCCGCTGATGTATAAACTCAAACCGAATTACGACGTGCAAACCTTTACGTATGAAGGATTTTTGGAAGAAATCCTTGCTCGCTTCCACGCCCGGCAGCGATTTTTGAATTGACGTTTTTGCAGAAAGTTTTCCGTTTGTGCTATCTTCCGATATTCCGAAACTGATTTTTCTTACCCCGAAAATTTCTACGAGTGAAAAGACAGAGAAACATTTTAGTAACGGGCGGCGCAGGATTTATCGGCTCGCATCTGGTCGAGCGGCTTCTCGGCGAAGGCGATTGGAACGTCGCGGTCGTCGATAATTTCAACGATTTTTATTCGCCGCTCGTCAAACGCGCCAATGTTTTGCCATTTTTCGATAATCCACGATTCGCGCTGCACGAAATCGATATTTGCGACGCGGAAAAACTGCGCCGCGTTTTTACCGAAAACGATTTCGACGCGATTGTCCATTTAGCAGCGCGCGCCGGCGTCAGACCTTCGCTGCTCGAACCGAAACTCTACAGCGAGACGAACGTCGGCGGAACGCTCAACCTACTCGAAGCAGCCCGAGAATTCAATGTTAAACAATTCGTTTTCGGTTCGTCCTCGTCGGTTTACGGCATCAACTGCAAAGTTCCGTTTTCGGAAGAAGACAAAATTTCCCGACCGATTTCGCCGTATGCGGCGACCAAGGCGGCGGGCGAGCTTTTGTGCCACACGTATTCGCATTTATATGATATTCGCGCGATTTGCGTGCGCTTTTTCACCGTTTACGGCGCGCGCCAGCGTCCCGATTTGGCGATTCACAAATTTTTCCGCTCTATTTGGGAAAACAGACCGATAGAAATGTTCGGCGACGGCACGACGCGCCGCGATTACACATACATTGACGATATTATCGAAGGCGTCCGCGCGGCGATTGACTATGACCGGACGAATTACGAAATATTTAATCTCGGCGAATCGCAAACGGTCGAATTGCGCGAATTGATAAAACTTTTGGAAAAAAATTTTGGCAGAAAAGCGACAATCGAGCGAAAACCGATGCAGCCGGGCGACGTGCCGCAGACGTTTGCCGACATTTCAAAGGCAAGAAAATTATTAAATTATAATCCGCAGACGAATATTGAAAAAGGCATCGCAAAATTTGTCGAATGGTTTGTCGAGCAAAATCGAGATACAAAATTTGAAAGGCGAAACGCAGAATTTGAAATTCAGGAATCGAGATTCGAGATGTAAAGTTTAGTTCGGCTGATGCACGACAATCGCGGACAATAAATAATTACGGTTTTTCAGATTCTCAATTTTGCATCTTCAGTTCTGCACTTAATAAAAACCTTTTGCGCCTGCGGGTCTTGTGTTCCAGCGCTTGTGAATCCACAGCCATTGTTCCGGGTAGCGGCGAACGTAGTCTTCGACGGCGTTCGTCATTTTCTGCGTCAAAGTTTTTATGTCCGCGTCGGCGGCGTCCGTTTTTTCGTATCCGATTGCCGGTTCGAGATGAACGACGTATTTTTGTTTCGCTTCGTTCCAGACGGCGAAAGCCGGAAGCACGGCGGCGTTTGTGGCGAGCGCGAGCTTGGCGATGCCGGTTGTCGTCGAAGCCGGCACGCCGAAAAAATCGACGAATACGCCTTCGCGTTCCTGCACATTTAAATCCGCCATAATGCCGAGCAACTCGCCGTTGCGAAGAACGCGAAACATCGAGCGCGCCGATTGTCTTTTATCCAGAGTCCGGCAGCCGAGCCGCGTTCGCAGGTTTTCCACAAAGTTTTCCACAAGCGGATTATCTATCCGGCGCACTAAAATATTCATTCCGTGTCCGAACGCGGGCGCTAAAAGATTAAAAACTTCCCAACTGCCGAAATGTCCGGTAAAAAATAAAATACCGTTGCCTTTGGCGTATGCTCGGTCAAAATTTTCCCTGCCGACGATTTCGACGTTTTCGCGCACCAGTTCGGGCGTAAATTCGCCGAAATGCGAAACCAGACCGAGCTGCCGTCCGAGCGATTCAAAAGTTCCGTTTAATATTTTCTCTTTTTCCGCGTCGCTCAATTCCGGCAAAGCGATTTCCAGATTTCGGCGTCCGTTTTTTTTAAGTTTCGGGAGCAGAGAACCGATAAATCTGCCCGCGCCTTTGCCGATTCGCATCGAGGTTTTCAAAGGAAATAAACCGATTGCGCCGACGAGCGCGCGCGCGGCGTAATATTCGAGTTTGGTTTGAAAATTATTTCTTTTTCTGGACATTAAAAGAGTTTAACGGCAAAGAAGCGCAAAGTTTTTTAATAGTAAAGTTGAGAAACACAAACGTTTCGCGGAAGGCGGATTAAATGTTGCCGGACATCATTCATCGGAGAAATTTATTTTGTCGTAAACTTCCCGAAGCGCGATTTTGCATTCGATTGAAGAAAACTCAATTTCAGATTCCAAACCGACGGCTTCGGACAAAAGCCAAAAACCGTCGCCTTGTTTGACATATTTTTCGATTCTGGCTTCGTCCTGCGAAACTAAAACATATTCCCGCAAACTTTCGATGCTTCGATAATGCTGAAACTTCTTGCCTCGGTCGTAGGATTCGGTTGTTTCGGAAAGAACTTCGATGAGTAGAATCGGATTCAAAAGCGTATCGAAAACATTGTCCTGAAATTTAGGTTCGCCGCAGACGACAACTAAATCGGGGTAAGTATAAAGTCCTGTTTCGGGAACAAAAACGCGCATATCCGCCGGATACGCCTCGCAATTTTTACCTTTCAGCTTTTCTCTTAACTCGCCGCCGATATTCCACGCGACGACATTATGGCGGCGCTTTGCACCGGACATCACAAAGATTTCGCCGTTAAAATATTCGTGCCTTTCTTCAGATTTTCTTTCAAAATCCAAATATTCTTCGGGCGTTAATTTTGTTTTCGGAATCGCGCTCATTTTCTTTCTCCAACCCAACGTTTTGTTTCGACTATTTCATCAATTTTATTTTCTAAATTATAAAGCTGTTGCGGGAAGATTTTTGGCGACCAATTTTTTTTAACTTTCCTGTTAGCTGAATTATTTATATCATCAGAATCATTTTCTATCGGACTATCTACCCAACATCCCCAATCGTGATTTATAGTTTTTTCTTTTCCATTTAGTTTTATATAAAGGGTTATGCTTGAACTATCCGACACGAGAACCGGGCAATTACCGGAATCATAATTATAAGCATTATCCAGAGAGAAGAAATTTGCCTTTTCGATTTCACTAATCAATTGTTTTATTTTCTCTTTTTCCAATTTACTTTCAGTTTTTCCGATCGTTTTCGTATATTTCTTGCCTTCAAAAATAACCTTTCCGTTAGACTGAATTGTCAGGTCATAAATTGGACATTCACCAAAACAGAAT
>JALZOE010000166.1 GCA_030857325.1 Acidobacteriota bacterium | reverse complement strand
CGACGCGCGGCGAGACGCCGCCGGCGTAATCGAGTAATCGCTTGCCGGAAAAGGCGCGCGCGAATCGCTCGAAATCCGCCGCGTTTTCGACCGCAAAGCCGCGAAAAAGCAGCGCGCCGTGTTCGAGCAGTTTTTCGCGCAGAAATTTTTTGTTTTCGACGCTTGCGGAGACGAGCGATTCGAGATTTTTATTTTGCGCGCCGCCCGCGGATGGTTCTACGAGAAGCGGCAGTTTTCGGTCGTTTATAAAACTCATTTTCATTTTTTTTTCTCCGCGTCGGCGTGTATTAAATATTTTAAAAGTTATGATATTTCGTCGGCTATTTAACGATAATATGAAGAAAACACGACTGATTCAAATGTGCCGGGCGACTTGCGATTTTATCGAAAATCACGCCGCTTTTTTTATAATTCAATGATGAAGCCTTATAAATTTTTATTAATGTTATTTAGCAGACAAACAAACTAATTTGGAGGTGATAGCTTTTATAGTATTCGCACGGGAGATTTTATTGTGAATACGGCACAGCCGATTGTTTCCGCCGTTGTAACGAGTAATCCCGCGCGCCGATATTTGAAAGCTCAATTCTATGTCTCAAAATACAGAGCAAAGCACGACCGTCGGCAAAAATCTTTTCAAGCCTGTCTCGGATTTTGACGCGAAAACGGATTCGCGTATCAAATATCCGAGTTATAAATCGTTTGACGAGTTTATCGACGTTGGACGACTGCAATCTCTCGACGAGTATATTGCCGAAAGAATCCGGCGGCGGATTGCCTCAAAAAACGAGGAATATTTTCTAAACGCTTATCGGCTCGACGCCGACAGCCCGCATCAGCCGGGCGCGCGCGAAGTTTGGCTTTCGCGTCCGAAGATTTTTGAATCAATCGATGTCGAAACTTCGGTTTACGACGAACTCGATAAAACAGAGCTTTGGGAGGCGACCGAAGACGCGGCGAATTACGCGCTTTTGACGGATTTCATTGAAACGCTGCCGTTCAAAGCGACGGGCAGAATGCTGATTATCTACGACGACGCGGCGACGCCCGTTCCGGCGCACCGCGACCATCTGGACACAAACGTTTGCCACGAATTTGTCTGGTTTCGCACGAATCTGAGAAAGCCGTTTTATACGCTCAATCACGAAACCGGCGAGAAAAAATATGTCGAAGGTTACACGGCTTGGTTCGACGCGGTCAACCAGTTTCACGGCAGCGATTCGTATAAAGGTTTGTCGTTCAGCATTCGCGTTGACGGCGTTTTTACCGACGAATTCAGACGGCTGATTCCGACGCCCCGATTTAATCGAGCATCGACACCGTCTTTATGGGCGAACATTTAACAAGCGAAAGATTTTTTGAAAACAGAACAAAATATGATGATGAGTAAAGAGAAAAAAATTCAAGACATTGCAATTGAGGGCGCGCCGAAACCGCCGATGACCGACGAAGAAATGGATGAAATGCCCGAAGATGTTCTAATTGACCCGCGCATTTCGTATCCGTCGTATAAATCGTTTGACGAATTTATCGATGTCGAGCGGCTAAAGTCTCTGGACGGTTATATTACGCAAAGAGTTAAAAAACGCCTTAACGCGAAAAAGGATTTACAGTTTTATACCGGACCGTATAAATTGGACAACTCGAATCCCGACCGTCCCGGCTCGCGTATGATTTATCTGGCTTATTCGGAAAAGCCCGACAGCTATTTTGATTTAGACCGACCCGAATTGTGGCATCCGACCGAAGCGGCGAACGAGTTTGCGCTTTTGACGGATTTCATAAAAACGCTGCCGTTCAAAGCGACGGGCAGAATGCTGATTATGTATGACGACGTGGCGCGCGAAGTTCCGGCGCATAGAGACCATATAGAAACCGAACTTTGCCACGATTTTCTGTGGTTTCGGACAAATTTGAAAAAGCCGTTTTATATGCTGAACCATAAAACGGGCGAGAAAAAATATGTCGAAACCTACACGGTTTGGTTCGATTCGGTCAACCAGTTTCACGGCAGCGATTCGTATGAAGGCTTGTCGTTCAGCATTCGGGTTGACGGCGTTTTTACCGACGAATTCAAGGCGAAAATTCCAAAGCCGGAATATAACTTAGCCTCGACGCCTTCGTTTTGGGCGAGCGTTTCCGGTTAAGAATAAAAAATATCGAGCAAGGGAATTTATGAAAATTTACGTTAGCGGACTTTACTGCGGCACAAACCCGCAGCCCGGCGTCGGCATTGCGCGCTCCGTGCGGCAGGCTTACCCGGAGGCGACGATTGTCGGCGTCGAATATTCAAATCGCTGTTCGGGCATTCACTGGCAGGATTTCGACGACATCTGGCTGCAGAGACCTTGGGAAGAATTAAACCTGGACGCGCACGCCAAAGCGGTCAGAAAAGTTTTGGACGCGGGCGGACTGTGGATTTCCGGCATCGATTTGGAAATTATGTGGTTCGGCGACATTTTTCCCGAAGGACATCCGAATCTTTTAACGCCGCCGCCGAGCGCTCTGAAACAAGTCGCCAAGCCGGAAGTTTCGGCTCACAAAGGCTTGCCGGTGCGAATTCCGGTGTATGTTTCGACCGAATTGTCCGATTGGGATTTGCACGCTTTCTGCCGTCAGAACGATTGGAAAGTCTGGCTCAAAGGTCCGTATTACGACGCGGTTAGCACGCGTAACTGGTCTGAATTTCAGGATATGCGCCATCGGCTTTCGAGCGCGTGGTCAACCCAAAAACTTTTCCTTCAATCGCACGTTACCGGCTACGAAGAATCGGTTTGTTTCTGCGCGTATCGAGGCGAACTGCTCGGCGCGGTGCAGATGCGGAAGCGCGATTTGACGGAAATGAGCAAAACGTGGGCGGGCGATGTCACCGAAGTGCCGGAAGAATATACCGAAGCTCTGCGAAAAGTCGTCAAAGATTTGAATTGGACGGGCGGCGCGGAACTGGAAATGGTGCGCGACCCAAACGGGCAGTTGTGGCTGCTGGAGATGAACCCGCGTTTTCCGGCGTGGATTCACGGCGGCACAATCGCCGGATACAATTTGCCCGGAAAACTTATCGAAGGCGTGACGGGCTTTAAACCGCAAGAGATATTGGAAGTTACCGAAGAATTTACGCGCGTCGTTCTTGAAGTTCCGGTGCGCGGCGATTTTCCTTTGCCGCCGTTGCTCGAACCGTTCGCGGGCGGTATCGGTCATTCATTAAAGCATCCGTCGGGACTGCTCGGTTTTGCCAATCGTCTGCACGCGGCGGAAGCTAACGGAAACGGTAATGGAAATGGCAACGGCAACGCCGAAGAGGAATTAGCAAACGTCCCGGCATCTTTTATCGAAGACATTAAAGGCGTCAAATTTGACGACGTGCAGACGCCTTCATTTCTGTTTCTCGAAAAAACGGCGGCCGCGCTTTTTGAACGCGCCGCCCGTCTTTCAAAAAAATCAAGCACCGACGACATACAGGTAACGAACGCCTACAGTATGAAAACCAACCCGGACGAGCGGCTGGTTCGGCTTGCTTACGACGCGGGATTTTTATCCGAAGCGATTAGCCCGCTCGAAGTTCACACGGCGCTGCAAAATGGTTTCAAACCGGAACAGATAATCTTAAACGGACCCGGAAAATGGTGGCATCGGGAATATTTGCCGAAAACGGCGATTCACGCCGTTTTCTGTGATTCGGTTGCGGATTTGAAACGCGTCGTCGCCGCGCTCGAAACCGGAGAATTGAAATCAAAAATTGCGGGCGTTCGCCTTCGCACGCCGAATATTCCTTCGCGCTTCGGCATTCCTATTGACACGCCGGAAGTTTTCTCGACGTTAATCGAATCAATCAAACTGTTGCCGCGTGCGTGCAGCTTCGGCGTTCATTTTCATATGGCGAGCAGCAACGTCGGCGTCGGGCAGTGGTGGCATTTGTTTGAATCGATTCTCAAATGGTGTGGTTCAATCGAAGCGTTGTCGGGGCGAACAATCGAGCTTCTCGATGTCGGCGGCGGCTGGTTTCCCGACGACTGGCACGAAGATTCGGACACGCATTTCGAGAAAGCAATCGAAAAAGTCCGCGAATATCTGCCGCACGTCCGGCAAATCGTTTCCGAACCGGGAAAAGCATTAGCGCAGCCGTCGATGGCACTGGCGATGCGTATTTTAGAAATTCAGGATTTTCCCGGCGCGGCGACCGATGTCGTCGTTGACGGCTCGATTGCCGAACTGCCGATGTATTTTTTCTACCCGCACCGGATTCTGCATCAGAATTCCGAAACCGGCGCGTGGAAAACTTTGGGGCGCGGGCGAGCTTATCTTTTAGGCAGACTTTGTATGGAACACGATGTCGTCGCCTCGAACGTCGGCTTGCCGGAAGACGCCAAACCCGGCGATTTGCTCGTTTTCTGCGACGCGGGCGCTTATGATAGGAGTATGAGTTATGTCTTTGGACGCGGTTAAAAATACAATAAACAATACGACAAATAATTTCGACGGCGGCGCAATCGGCGCGGCGACCGCTACAGTAAACGCGGTCTTCGGCAAATGGCAGGATTTCCCCGTTTCAAAAATTTCGCATCACGGTCAGATGTGCTGCGAAACCGCTCGCGAGTGGCTATCGGCAATGGATTTTTCTCAATCAAACGCGGGCAGCACTTTAATGGGACCGCGCTGGATTCGGCAAAAATATAACTGGGGACCGACAACGTGGCAAATCCACTGGTGCGAAGCGGTTCGCCAGCGGGCGCTCGACTGCGGAGCGCAGGCGGCATTAGCGCAGGAAGTTTTTGCCGTGCGCGGCGTGGAAAGTTATCAATGCCAGCTTGTCCAGCAGTATTCAAAAGAAGCGACGCAGCAATGGGCGGAGCGCTGGAACGGCGAGGAAACTTCCGTTTTCTGGATTGACGAGGATTTGATTTATCACGAAGGCTGCGCGGTTATAACCGGCGACGAAATAAAACTCTGGGATGCGAGCGCGGCTTGGTGGATAAATCCGCGACAATTCGGCGGCTACGGCGGACTGCGCGCCGTTCGTATTTTCACGACGCCGAACGACGCGACCGAATTCAAATGGGGCGAACATTCGATTAAGGCGAATGATTGGCAAAAAATTTAAATCAGGACTTTCTTACCGGGAGCGCGGACATCCTGTCTGCATTGAGCGCGAGAGCGCGAACAAGCGGTTTGAGAAAATTCAACATTGAGATTTTACCCACGCTCTTTTGAACGATTGCCGCGTTCATTGCGGACGGGATGTCTGCGCTCCGACTAAAGAGATTGAATATAAAATAACAAAGCATTAAATTGATTTTGCCGGGCGCAACAGAAAATAAATTTTCGATTTAAAGACAAAAAAAGCGGAGTAAAAATTTACTCCGCTTTTTTTGTGCCGTAACTTTTATTCGCTTGCTTTTTTCGCTTTCGGTTTCTTTGCCGCCGCTGTTTTTACCGGTTTCGGTTGGGCGGTTTTTGGCGTTTTGGCTTTCGTCGCCGGTGCGGATTCAGCTTTTTGCGACTGATTTAACATTGCCGTCCAGGTGTATTGCGTGGCTTCAAAACCTTTTTCCAATTTCTTGAAAATGAAATCGGTCATCGCATCGACAATCCAATTATGATTTCGCTCGCCGACCGAAGCGAGTTCGGCGTCCGGCGCGGGATTCATAAAATCAATCGCGTATGGAACGTCGTCTTTAATGGCGAATTCGACCGTATTCAAGTTATAGCCGAGCGCTTTGCAAATCGTGATAACGTCGCGCTCGACGCGCGCGTGCAGTTCCGGCGATAAATAATCGTCAACGTTGACATACTGCATTCCCGACAGATACGGTTTTGAAGGGTCATACGGCATAATCAAAACTTTTTCCTGCCCGACGCAGTAACAGCGCACAAACTGGTCAAATTCGATGCCTTCCTGCAAAGTCATACACAGCTTGCCCGATTGATTATACTCGCGCCACAGTTCTTCGAGCGACCAGATTTTCGAGACGTTTTTCCAGCCGCCGCCGTCGAACGGTTTTAGAAAAGCCGGAAAGCCGATGTATTCGCAAATGCCTTCCCAATCAAGGGGAAATTCGAGATTTCTCAAAGATTCCGCCGTAATATCGGGAATATAATCCTGCTGCGGCAGCAAAACGGTTTTCGGAATCGCAATCCCGATTTTCGCCGCCAGACAATAATTAAAAAATTTATCGTCCGCCGACCACCAGAACGGATTGTTGATAACAAACGTGCCTTCGAGCGCCATTCTTTTAAGCGTCGCCCGGTAATACGGAACTTCGTGCGAGA
>JALZOE010000593.1 GCA_030857325.1 Acidobacteriota bacterium | reverse complement strand
TGTCGAAACAATCCGCGCCCGCTTCGCAAGCGAAAATTGATTTTTCGCCGGGCTGCTCGACATTCAGCAGAGCCGCATAGCCGTTTTGTCTGGCTAATTCTTCATAATTTTCGATCTGCACCGCTGGAATCCGGTAATCGCGCAGCACTTCGCCGAAAAGCTGGACGATAGATTCGAGTTCTTCGGCGATGACGACATCGGCTCCGGCTTCCGAAAGATGTTCGGCATCCGAAATGTAGCGCGTTCGGACGACGATTCGCATTGTCGGATTAAGCTGCCGGGCGACCGAAGTCGCGCGGTGCGCCATTCCAACATTATCGTCGGCGATAACCATCATTTTCGCGCGTGAGACACCGACTAAATCGAGGAGAAACTGCTTGCTGTAATCGCCGCGCACGACCGTCAAATCTTCCGCTTCGGCTTCATTCGCTCCGTCGGGACTCAAGGTTGTGATGATATACGGAATATTCGAGCCGCTTAAAACGCGCACCAGATAACGCGCCGCCTGACCATAGCCGGCGACGATAACGTGGTCTTCCAAATCAATCGCATGGAGCGGCATTTGTTCGGCAATCTCGCTTTCACCGGGCAAATTGGTTTGTTCCGATTCCTTTCAATTCGTTCTGACAAATTGCTGCCGAGCTTCATTAAAAACGGCGTGGCGACCATCAGCACGACGGTCGCCGCGATAAAAGTCTGTGAACCCGCTGCGCCCCAATTCATTGGAGTCAAACCGACTTCGCGTCCGGCGCGTTCGAGAACAAATGAAAATTCGCCGATTTGCGCGAGCATCAACGCAACGGACGCGGCAACCGGCAGTTTGTAACCGAGAGCCGAAAGACTGATGCCGGTGGTGATGATTTTGATTATCAAAACAACTGCAATCGCGCCCAAAACCAGCGGCAGATTCGTAATCAAAAAACGAACATCGAGCAGCATTCCGACCGACACGAAAAACGTCGCGCTAAAAAGAATTTGCAGCGGCAAGGTTTCGCCCAAAGCATGGTGGCTGAAACGGCTTTCCGAAACCAGCAATCCCGCGAGAAACGCCCCAAGCGACAAACTGACTCCGGCAAGACTCGTCAAATAAGCCGTGCCGAAACAGATGGCGATGACCGACAGAAGAAAAAGTTCCGGCGAGCAGGTTTTCGCCACCATTTCTAAAACCTTCGGCATAACCCGGCGAGCGACGAGCAACACGGCGGCGATAATCAATAACGCTTTGGTCAAAGCCCAGATAATATCGAGCGTTCCGCCGCCCGCGCCGCCGAGCATCGGGACGACCATTATCATCACGACGATTGCCAAATCCTGAAAAATCAGCAGTCCGAGCGCGGCTTGTCCCGGCTCGGAATTCGTTTCGCCGTCGTCGCCGAGAACTTTCAAAACAATCGCCGTCGAACTCAGGGCGACGAGAAATCCCGTGAAAAGCCCGACGCGCCAATCAACACCGAAAAGCATCAGCAAGCCCATCACGGCGAGCGTCGAAAGCCCGACTTGCAAGCTGCCGCCGCCGAAAATAAGTCGCTGGATGCGGGCGAGTTTTTCGAGACTGAATTCGATGCCGATAGTAAAAAGCAGTAAAATAACGCCGATTTCGGCGGTCGCGTCAACAATTTCTCTATCGCGCACGAGTCCCAAAGCGTTCGGACCGATTAAAACGCCCGCAATGAGAAATCCGACAATCGGCACTAATTTCAGACGAAAACTGATATAGGCGATGACCGCACCGGCGACAATCAGCACGACAATTTCGGTCAAATAATGCGGCACGGCTCCAGCAAAGAGAAACAGCGAAAAATCTGTTATCTGCATAATTAAAAAATCTTAAATGGCAGATGGTTTTTGTTCAAGCGGCAGAAATTTTTTCGGTTAAAACTTATCCAGGGTTTCCGCGCTGCGTCCGTTTCCGATGAAGTATAATCGTTAAACAAGTTAAGAGTGAAAAGTCCGAATAATATGAAAATTATGGTAAAACGAGCGAAAACGCTTTTTTGTCAGTTACAAATAAGCTGGCGGAATTGCGCTTTA
>JALZOE010000592.1 GCA_030857325.1 Acidobacteriota bacterium | reverse complement strand
GCGCGGCGTGTCGCCCTGCAACAAAACGTTTGCCGGTTTGATGTCGCGGTGAACGATATTTTTCGAGTGCAGATATTCGAGACCGTTTAAGATGCCGATTGTCATTTCGACCGCTTCGCGCACCGAAAATTTACCGCGCTTTTTCAACATATCGGCGAGCGAGCCGCCGCTCGCGTATTCGCTGACGATGGCGACTTGACCGTCGTAAACATCGGCGTCAATCAGCGGCAGAACATTCGGATGACCGCTCGCCTGTTCCCACAAGGTTGCTTCCTGCCGAATCGCGTCGAAATTAACCTGCTCGGCGTGCGGCAGTTTAATGGCGACTTTTTTAGCGACGAATTCCGATTGTTTTTCCGCCAGCCACACCTCACCGAAGCCGCCTTTGTCGAGCTTTCTGAGAAGCGTGTAAAATCCGATTTGCTGTCCTTCGTGAAACATCTTAAAAATATTATTTTAATTCGAGTTTTCAGTTGCCAAAATCAATAAAGATTTTACCGCAGAGGCGCGGAGCAGACGCAGAGTTTCGCAGAGACTTTTGCTTTCTCTCCGCGAAACTCTGCGAGAACTCGGCGTCTCTGCGGTAAAAATTTCTGACCGGCAGCTTGAATTATTTTAATCTAAATTCTGAGAAATCAATTCGAGCGAACGATTATAACGATAATTGATTTGCATATGTCCGTCGTCAAATTCTTCGTGAACGTGCGGAACGTCGGAATCTTTTAATTTCCCGCTTAAAATTCGAGCGCCCAAATCGAGCGCGAATTCGTCGCGCGTTCCGGCGTCAATGTAAAGTAATTTCAGTGCTTTCAAGTTTTCCACAGACTTTTCCACAAGGCGCGTCGGGTCGTTTTCCAGCCATTTCGCCCAAACATCTTCACGAATTTCGCCCGTCTCCGAATCAAACGGTAAATCGAATCCGTTTTCCGCATCCGTATTCGGCGAATAACACGCGCTCATTCCTATTATATTGAGCGCGGAAAAATCGTCTTTGCCTTTCTTTTCATCGCGCCAGAATTTTTCGACAAAACTTTTCACATTGCCCTTGATTGTGCGAAACGCTTTCGGAACGTCGGGCAAATAACAAAGCTCGAAATAAGCGTCGCCGCTTGTCGAGCAAATCAAACCGAATTTATCGGCGTGTCTTAAACCGCAAACGAGCGCGCCGTAACCGCCCGAAGATTTTCCCATTACGGCGCGTGAATTTTTATCCGCGATTGTCCGAAAATTTTCATCGACAAAAGAAACAATTTCTTCGGTCAAATAATCTTCGTAATCGCCGGTCGCGCTCGAATTTATATACTGCGAGCCGCCGTAGCGCGTAAAACAATCGGGCATCACGACAATCATCGGCTTGATTTTGTTTTCGCCGATTAGCAAATCCATTCGTTCGGGCAGATTCGGCGTAAAAGCGCTGTCGTTGAGCAGCATTCGCCCGCGCCCCGTAAATCCGGTCAGACAATAAACGACGGGAAAGTTTTCGCCGCTTCGTTCGTAATCGGGCGGCAGATAAACGCACAAATCTCTGACGTGTTCGTCGCCGAGCGGATTATTTTTCAAAACGGCGCTCGCGTGTTTCAGAATTTTGACAGTTCCTTGCTTTTGCGGTTTTTCAGTCATAACATTGATTTTCGGCGCTGAAGACAAAAAGCGTCAAGTATCAAATCTATTATGGCTGGCGAAATCCTGAATATGAATCCGAACGCGCTCTCTTCGACCATCGAGTTTTTGACGGCGATGATTACGCCCGCGCTGCTGATTTCGGCGACCGGCTCGATGGTGCTTTCGACTTCGACTCGTTTAGGGCGCGTCATCGACCGCGTTCGTCAACTTACCTGCCAGCTCGAAGATTTGATTACGCTCGACGATAAAAACAAAGTTCCGCTTTACGATAAAAAGCTGGAGATGACTTTTAAATTGCTCGACAAGGTAACGAGCCGCTCGCGGATTCTTCAAAAGGCGATGGTTGCCTTTTACAACGGCTTAGGTTTTTTCGTCCTGACAAGCGTTTCAATCGGGATTGTCGGAATCC
>JALZOE010000165.1 GCA_030857325.1 Acidobacteriota bacterium | reverse complement strand
GGGTTCGTAACGGCGATTGTTCGCGGCGATGTGGCGGCGGTCAAAGCGGCGACGGACGCGGGCGCGGCGGCGGCGCGTCGCGTCGGCGAACTCGTTTCGGTTCACGTCATCCCGCGTCCTCACGGAAGCGTTGACGAAGTTTTGCCGCTCGGCTTGAAATAGTCTATCAGCGGTCGGCAGTCAGCGGTCAGAAAAATCTGATTTAGCTGACCGCCGACCGCTGACCGCTGATAACTGAAAAATGATAATCGCACGAATTTTAGGAACAGTCGTTTCGACGCAGAAGGACGAGCGTCTGCACGGCAAAAAACTGCTTATCGTCAAGCCGATAAATCTCGACGGCACAGACCAGAGCGGTTACGTCGTCGCGGTCGATACGGTCGGCGCGGGCTTTCACGAAAAAGTTCTCGTCGTCGCCGGTTCGAGCGCGCGCCTGGCGGAAGGCAACAAAGATTGTCCGGTCGATTCAGCGATTGTCGGCGTCATCGACGCGATAGATTTTGATAGTTCAGCGAGTTGACGGAGTTCGGCGGGTTGACCGAGTTAGGATTTAAACATTAACTCAGTCAACTCGCCAAACTCGCCGAACTCCCAACTTTTTATGCAGTTAGCCCGCGTCATCGGAACGGTAGTTTCCACAATCAAAAACGAATCGCTCGACGGGCGGAAATTTTTGATTGTCCAGACTTTGAATGCCGAACTCGAACCAAAAGGCAATCCGCAAGTCGCGCTCGACGCAATCGGCGCGGGCGTCGGCGAACTGGTTTTCTGGTGTCGCGGCAAAGAAGCGAGTTTTCCGTTTAAACGGGATTCGACGCCGACCGACTGCACGATTGTCGGAATTATCGATTCGGAAGCGCATATTTATCAGAAGAAGTAGCCGCGAAAATGCACGAAAAGCGCGAAAATTTTGTGTTTTTCGCGCCTTTTCGCGGCAAATAAATTATGTTACTCGCCCGCGTTATCGGAAACGTCGTCGCCACGCAGAAAAATCAGCGTTACGAAGGCGCGCGCGTAATGCTATGCCGGCAGATTACGCCCGAAGGCGAAGATACGGACAGCACGTTGCTCGCGCTCGATTCGGTTTCGGCGGGTGAAGGCGATGTTGTTTTAATTTTACAGGAAGGCTGGGGCGCATCGACCGCTGCGACGGGAAAACAGGGCGCGGCGATTGATTCGGCGATTGTCGGCGTCGTCGATTATATAGATTTGCTGCCGGAAGAAAAAACAGGGCAAAAGTAAAAAATAAAAGTTTGAAATGCGGCTTTTTATCATCATTGCCTTTTTGAAATAATGGAGAAAATCGAAAATCAAAAATTAGCCGAACGCATCGCGCTTCTTTTGCGGGAGGCAGAAAAGGGAAACGACGATTTTTTGCGTTCGAGCATCAAAAAAATCAACGAAAGATTAGATGACATCGAATCGAACATCGCTTTCCAAAATCCGAAATTCAAAACCCAGAATTTAAAGTCGAATCATCCGAGTCGTGAAAAATTTGAGATACCCGAAGCGATTTCAATTGAAACGAATCAAAATTACGAAATCGAAAAATTCTGCCCGTATGAACCGACCGGAAAATTATGCGACCATTGTTCGATGTGCAATTCGCTCGGTTTTTAATCAAACGTTTTTTTCAAATCGGTTAAAATATGCACAAATTCGTCAGTTTTAACCGTCGCCTGATTTCCGCCGAAAATTCGCGTCTCTCCGCCGTCTCGTCCGCCGCGCTTTACGGCAAAGGCGTTTTCACGACAATTGCGATTTACAACCGCGAGCCTTTTCAGTGGGGAAAACACCGGCGAAGATTAGCCGCCGCCGCCGAAAAAACGGGCATAAATTTATCTGCTTTGCCGGAACATATAATAGAAACCGCGCTTACGGAAATTATTGCCGGAAATAATGTTGCGAGCGGTCGGGCGCGCATCACGGTTTTCGACGAATCCGCCGGTCGAATCTGGCGAGCGAAACCGAAATACGAAATGAGTTTCTCGATTCAAACGGCTGATTTTCGTCAGATTTCAAATGATTTGCAGCTAACCGTTTCGCCTTTTCCAACCAACTCAAAATCGCCGCTTTCGGGCGTTAAATCCTGCAATTACCTGGAAAATATTCTGGCGCTGGAAAACGCCGAAGCCGCCGGTTTTGACGAAGCGATTCGACTTAACGAGCGCGGCGAAATCGTTTCGGCGGCAACGGCAAACGTTTTCTGGACGAAAAACGGCGAAATTTTCACGCCTTCCTTAAAAACCGGCTGTCTGGCGGGAACGACACGTTCGCTCATTGCGGAAAATTTCCCGGTTGTCGAAACAAAAGCGCGGTTAAACGAAATAATCGAAGCCGACGAAGTTTTTTTAACTTCCGCCGGAATCGGAATCGTCAAAGTCGAAAGCATTGATTCAAAAGGTTTTTCCGCCGCTTCGCCGAAAATAAACGAATTGAAATTATTTTTCCGCTGCCTTACGCAAAAATAAAACCGGCGGCGCGGAATAAAAATTGCGGTTTAGCCGATTCGTAGTTAAAAGACGTTTACGAGCAGTTCGTTTGAACTTCTGAACGATTAAAATTTAAGCGACCGCGCCGCCGCAGCTCGAACCCAAACCGGCAGTGCAGCCAAAACAATGCGCGCCGGTCATAATCAAACGGCGCGCAAATTTTTCGGGCGTAAAATCGAAAATCGTTTGCGGCAAACTCAAAGCGACGGGCATTTCCAGCATTTGGTTGAAATCGCAGTCGAAAAGACGCCCGCGCCAATCGACGCTGATTAAATTGCGGCACATCAAACTTTCAACGGTTGCCGGATTAAACGCGTCAAGAAGTTTCCGCATATATTTTTCTTCGTTTCCCGAACGCCGCAGGTAATCGAGATAACGCGCGACCGGCATATTCGTAATCGTAAAAAGGTTATTGAAATATAAATCGTAGCGATTTTTCAATTCGCGGCGAAAGTCGGCTTCAATCGCCGATTGTTCGGGCGGCAGAAAGGCGCCCGTCGGATTATAGACGAGATTCAAAATTAAATTAGTATTTTCGACCGCGTAACCGACACGATTTAATCTTTTTATCGCCCCGACGGATTTATCGAAAACGCCTGCGCCGCGCTGCGCGTCGGTTTGCTGCTGCAAAAAATACGGCAGACTGGAGATGACTTCGACTTGATTGGCGGCGAAAAATTCGGGCAAATCCGTCTGATTTTCTTCAAACATTACGGTCAAATTGTGGCGGACGATAATTTTCGCGCCGGTTTTGCGCGCTTCGGCTACAAAAAAGCGAAAATCGGGAATCATCTCCGGCGCGCCGCCCGTAATATCGAGCGTCGGGATTTTATGTTCGCGCAAAACATCCAGACACGCTTCGACGGTTCGGCGCGTCATAATTTCCGTGCGCGTCGGCGAAGCGTCAACGTGGCAGTGTTTACACGCCTGATTGCAAAGTTTGCCGACGTTGACCTGCAAAATCTCGACGGTTGAGGCACGCAGATTCAGATTGTGCGAACTTAATTTTGCATCGAATCCGACAGGCGATTTCGGCAGCGCGGATTTGCCGTCTCTGCGCGTGATTTGGATAGTTGTCATTCGTCCTTTGTCCTTTGTCAGTTTCGTAGTGCATAATTCACCGTAAATAACAGGGCGAAGTACAAATGACGAATGACAACCGGCAAATTTCACATCGAAACTTTGTCGTGCGCGTTGTGCGATTGGATGCCGTGAATAAGGCTTGCGCCGCCGCGAATTGCGGAAGCTAAGTGCATCGCTTCGGTCATCTGCTCCATATTCGAGCCGTTTTCGAGACACGAATTTGTGTAAGCGTCTATACAATACGGGCATTGAACCGTAACCGAAACCGCCAGACCGATTAACGCTTTTTCACGTTTTGACAGCGCGCCTTCTTCCTGACACGCTTGATACCAAGCCATAAATTTCTCGAACAATTCGGGTTTATGTTTGCCGATTTCACCGAAACGCGCTAAATCTTCTTCGTTGTAATAATGCATAATTTTTCTTTTATAATGTTGAAATGAAAAGTGCAGTTATCATTATGGCAAAAGTTCCGCGCGCGGGAAATGTCAAAACGCGGCTCCAACCTTTTTTGACACCGGAACGAGCGACTGATTTCGCGGCGTGTCTAATGTGCGACACGATTGAGAAAGTAAAAAATTTGAAAAATCAATTGGTAATTGCATATTCGCCTCGTAATGAACGTGAATTTTTTAACAGATTTTCGCTTTCCGAAACGCTTTTCGTCGAACAAAAAGGAAGCGACTTAGGCGAAAAAATGTTTAATACCTTTGCATTCGCTTTCGGTCAAAATGCGGATTCAGCCGTGATGATTGGAACGGACAGCCCGACATTTCCCGGCGAATTTATCGAAGAAGCGTTCACTTATTTAGAAACATTCGACGCGGTTTTGGGAAAAACTTCTGACGGCGGATTTTATTTAATCGGTTTGAGACGTTTGAGAGTGGAAATATTTGAAAACGTCGAATGGAGTTCGCCGCGAACATTTAAACAGACAAAGGAAAATATCGAGCGTGCCGGTTTAAAGTTAAAAGAAATGCCCGAATGGTATGACGTTGACGAGCCTGCGGATTTGGAAAAATTGCGTGAAGATTTCGCGCAAAACGAAATTTCACGATTGACCGCGCCGAAAACGTTTGAATGGTTGGGGGCGAATTTGTAAGAAATCCATTCGTCTGCGCTTACAAAGACCGAAAAAAGTTCGCTTGGAAACTGTTTGAAAAGCAGGAAGTGGAACGCGAATTTTTGCCGATTTCGGCAGATTTACACGATTTTTTTAATTCTATCCGCGTCAATCCGCTTAATCCGTGTTTTTCCATGTTCTATTTCTTTGACTTTTCAAATGGTTTCTTAAGCGCACAGAATAAGCCGCTATAATTTTTCTCGTCTTGTAATCTCCCGATAAACTCTTTCCGTTTCGACAACCATTCTTTCAACGCCGAACCGCTCCAGCACCGCTTTTCGAGCGTTTTCGCCCAATGCGCGCCGCAGTTTTTCGTCCGCTAAAAGCGCGCCGACGGCTTCGGCTAATTCGACCGGATTTCCAATCGAAACGAGTTTTCCCGTTTTATTGTCGTCGATTATTTCCTTTGCGCCGTTGGTATCGGTTGCGACAACCGCGCAGGAACTCGCCATCGCTTCGACAATCGCCAAGCCGAAACTTTCCGAATGCGACGCGGACACGAAAACATCGAGCGCGCCGAGCAGTTCGACGGTTTCTTCGACCCAATCGAGCCACAAAAAATGCGATTCCAAATTGAAAATTTTTACGAGACGTTTGAGTTTTTGCCGAAAATTTTGATTGCGCGCATTATCTTTGCCGACGACGACAAAACGCGCGTCGGGAAATTTCCGCGCGATAATCTGCGCCGCCAAAACAAAATCTTCCTGTCCTTTGAGCGGTTTTAATTCGCCGACGATGCCGATTAAAACCGCGTCGAACGGAATATCGTGAGACTGCCGAAACGAGTTCCGAAAATTTTGCTGGTTGGCTTCCGTCCGTTTTTCGGTTTCGATGCCGTTATAAATTACAGCAATTTTTTCGGCTGGAAAAGTTTTTCTTAAATTGGTTTCAACCGCATTAGATACGGCAATTACTTTGGAAACATTATTTAAAACAAATCTTTGCAGAAAATTAACCGGAAAAAGAACGTGGCGCGTCAAAACCAGTTTCGCGACGGGAACAAATCTAACTGCCAAACTCGCAGCCGGATAATCTCTGGCAAGATGCGCGTGAACGATTTCGATATTATTATCGCGTATAAATTTCGCCAGTTTCCGCGCGCTGAAAAGGTCGAACGAATTTCTTAACCCAAGATTGATAAAATTTTTCTCCGGCAGAAACGAAAGTTTTTCACGCCAATCGTTTTCAACGCGCAAAGCAGCGAAAACATCGTGTCCGCCGCCGGTCAATCCTTTGCATAAATCAACCAAATGTCTTTCGCCGCCGCCGAAATTTTTCGCCGAACTGATTTGCAGAATCCGCATCCGTAAATGGTAAATGGTAAATGGTAAATGGTAAATGTTTAAAAATAAAAATGGCGCGCTTCCTGAAGGAAACGCGCCGCAAAGGTTTTTCAAATGATTGAAAAACTAAAATTGGAATCGTGCCGCAAATTGAATTTGGCGTTCACGATACAAAGTGCTGTCAGCGCCGGTAACTTGTCCGAAATTCGGATTGAAAGTCAATGTGTTTCCGCTTCTTGCATAGAGCGTGCTGTTGACCCCGAAGACGTTTGTGCGATTGAAAACGTTAAAACCTTCGGCGAGTAATTCAAGA
>JALZOE010000591.1 GCA_030857325.1 Acidobacteriota bacterium | reverse complement strand
CCGAACAATCTATTTTTAGGCGTGATGCTGCCGTATTCGCCGCTCCACTATTTACTTCTCAATTCAATTAACGAAAAGTTTCGGAATCTCGACGTTTTGGTAATGACTTCCGGCAATTTTTCCAACGAGCCGATTGTTAAAGACAACGCGGAAGCATTGGAAAAATTGTCGTTTTTAACCGACGCTTTTCTGCTCCACGACCGCGATATTTTTGTGCCGTGCGACGATTCCGTCGTCAGAGTTTTTGAATTGCCGAAGAACTTTTTCACCACAGAGGGACAGAAATTTTTAGCCACGAATAACACGAATTGCACGAGTGAAAATTCTTATCCTGAAAATCCTGTCCAGTCTGTTAAAAGTTTGTCTGTGCGCTCTGTGGCTGAATCTTTTCACGAATTACCGATTCGACGCTCGCGCGGTTATGCGCCGTTTCCCGTGCAACTGCCATTTAAAGTGTTGCCGATTTTGGCGGTCGGCGGCGAATTGAAAGCGACATTTTGCGTGGCGAAAGATGAATTCGCGTTTATGTCGCAACACATCGGCGATATGGAAAATCTGGAAACGCTCTCGGCATTTGAAAAATCGGTCGGGCAGATGCGGAAACTTTTTCGCGTCGAACCGGAAATCGTCGCGTTTGATAAACATCCGAATTACCTGTCGGCGCGGTGGGCGAAAGAAAATTTAACGAAAATTTTTCAATCGGAAATAAGGCTCGTCGCCGTTCAGCATCATCACGCGCATATCGCTTCGGTATTAGCGGAAAACGGTTTTGACGGTTCGGAAAAAGTCATCGGCTTTGCGTTTGACGGCACGGGCTACGGCGACGACGGCGCGATTTGGGGCGGCGAAGTTTTGATTGCCGATTATCGAAATTTTGAGCGAGCCGCGCATCTAAAATATTTTACGCTCGCGGGCGGCGATGTGTCCGTTAAAAAGCTGTATCGCGTCGCGCTCGCGCATTTGTGGCAAGCCGGAATTGATTGGAATGAAAATCTGCCGTGCGTCGCCGCTTGCTCCGAAACTGAAAGGAAAATTTTACTCAAGCAGTTCGAGAATAATTTTAACGCCGTTCCGACGAGCAGTTTCGGGCGGCTGTTCGATGCGGTCGCGTCTCTGGCTGGCGTTCGCCAGATGATAACTTACGAAGCGCAGGCGGCGATTGAGTTTGAAGCCGTTTTGGACGACAATGTAACCGATTCCTACGAATTTGATTTAACCGAAGCCGAACCAATCGAGGTTGACTGCACCCGATTGTTTCGTAATGCGGCGCGGGACGTTTTGGCGAGCATTCCAATCGGCGAGATTTCCGCGAAATTCAACAACGCGGCGGCGAATTTGATTTTGCGTCTCGCGCTGCATTTTCGGAAGCGCGAAAACTTGAACAAAGTCGCTTTGAGCGGCGGCTGTTTTCAAAACGTCGCGCTCCTTCGGGCAAGCGTCTCGCGGCTTCGCGGAAAAGATTTTGAAGTTTTCACGCACCGGCAAGTTCCGCCGAACGACGGCGGTTTGGCTTTGGGTCAAGCCGTGATTGCCGGCTTTAGTCAGATGAAGAGTTGAAGTTAGTGATTGATAGGATGAACAAAATCATCGGAGAGTAAATGGCTGAAATTTGTTGCTGTTGTGGCGCAAACGGGTAATACTTGCATCGAACATCAAATTCGCTGACTAGAATTTGAATCGTGATTTGAGATAATTACATTTTTTCAGATTTATATTTAAGTTATAGATGGAGAAAAATTTTATGAAACGCTTGATGATTCATTTTGTTATTGCAGTTGTTATGTGTTTTGTGGGAATTACCGCAGAGTTGATTTTCAATCCTGACCGTCGCGCCGATAATAATCTTGAGATAATAGAGTCTAATGCAAATTCTTTGAATTCGCCTGAATCGCCTTCATCGTCAAATATCAAACAGGGCGTCCCGGAATTTACTCTTGATTATGACCCTAAAGAATTTAACCCGCGCGGCAGTTACTTTGTGCTTGGGCGCAAACCGAAAGGTTTTCGTGAATTTGACAGCTTTCAACTTTCAGTAGATGCAGAAGGA
>JALZOE010000014.1 GCA_030857325.1 Acidobacteriota bacterium | reverse complement strand
AATCGATAACTAAACCTTGTCTCAAGTGTAAATTAGGCGTAGCTTCCAGAACGCGCCGCATTTCCACGCGATACATTGAGCGGTCAGCCTGGGCGCGCGGAGATTGAACCGCCGGTCCGCGCGAACGATTTAAGAGGCGAAACTGAATTCCCGTGCGGTCGATAACGCGCCCCATAATTCCGCCGAGAGCGTCGATTTCACGAACGATATGACCTTTTGCAATACCGCCGATAGCCGGATTACAGGACATCTGACCGATTAAGTCCAAATTTATGGTGATAAGCGCGGTTTCGGAGCCGAGACGAGCGGAAGCGGAAGCGGCTTCGCATCCGGCGTGACCGGCGCCGATAACAATGACATCAAAAACCTCATCAAAAATCATAACTATATAAATAAAAAGCAGGGCTTTACAGAATCATATAAATTTATAAGAGATTTCATTCTATTAAAATAAGCGTTATTAAGCTAGTAGAGCTACTTTATAATTAGCATAAGTTAAATCATATCAACAGTTATGCTTATTTAGAATTAAATTTAATTGATTAAATCGCGAAACAAAATACAATTTTGTAAAAGCCGGCACTAAAGATTAAAAAAGCTACTTTTCAAATCAAAATTGTCTAACTTGTTAATAATACGACCGACCGGATACGAGCCGATGCGTTTATCCCGGTAAGGCGAGCGTTCATAGAAAAAATTTAAACGGGCAGATGAATTTTTTGCAAATTTTTCGTCCTTTAGTTTTTCTTCAAATTCCTTGCGTAAATTACTGTCTTTTGAAAGCATTTCGGCGGCTAATTTTTCTAAAACATAACTTTCGGCGTATTCTTTTTGCTCAAAAATAGAATTAAAAAATCCCCAGTAAACAAGGGAATCGGAAGAAGCCGGTTCTAATAAATGAATCGCGACATCAGCCGATTTTTGAGAAAGAGAGACGACGACCGAATTTTTCGGAAAAGTGCGTATTCCTTTGACGGACACAGTTTTAACAGTCAAAGGAATACGGTTTTCAAAGGAATTAGCCGCCCATTTCGGCTCAAATAAACGATAGCTTTCGACTTCAATCGTCAAAGGTTTTTCGATTCGCCGAAGCTCGATTCCGTGAATTTGCAGAACGTCGATGACACTCGTCCATTGAGGCGGAATAATATAATAAAGCGGCGGAGCAACCGCGACTGAAACTTTCGCTTCGTCATATTTTGGAATCGTAATATCCAGGGGTTTTGTTCCGTAGACGATTTTTTTTGCGCCGGAAATTTCGCTCTCCTCGATGCGATATTCGACGCCTTTGAAGTCGAACGGTTTGGAAACGTCGGTAATTTCGAGACGGAGAGGGAAGTTTCGGTTCGCGTCATAGGTTTCGCCGCGCTCGACCGTTTCGCGTTCGGCATTTCGGATAGCTTCAAAAAGACTCAATTTTGATTTTCCGATTTCTTCAATCGTATATCTTAGAACGTCGTAAGTGGCACGAACGCGAGACTTATAAGGTTTTAACATATGCGTTTCGATGAGCAGACCGGGACGATTTCTAAGCGGCGCGTAACCTGTGGCAAAGCGCGGCGTCGCTATAAAAGTTTCGATGCCTTTGGAAACTTCGCGTCCGTCAAATTGCAGGTAGTGGGTTAAAAGATTTCCTTCCTTTTCGACTTTCGGCGCGACATTTCCGTCAAAATGCGTGTCCATCCAATTTTTTATAAAAGGTGAAACTTCCTGAAAGTGCGCGTATTCGTAAGTCAGGTTATAACGAAAGTCCGCGCCGTCGGTAACGTGACAGTCGATAAAGAAATCCGGCTGCCATTCGTTCCAGAGAGCGAGCCAGGCGCGGGTTTCGGGCGCGTCGGCTTTCATATAATCGCGATTGAGATTTAGGTTCGTCGCGTTTGCCCGAAAGCCCGTTTTTTCGGGTCCGTTTTGATTTATTCGATTAAACGGGCTGAAAAGCTCGTGTCCGTCAACGTTGTAAATCGGAACGAAAACGATTACGACATCTTCGAGCAGCGCGGCGCGGGTTTTCGTAATCGCAATATCGCGCAGAAGCGCCAATCCAGCGTCTTTTCCGTCTGATTCCCCTGCGTGGATACAGGCTTGGATAAAAACGACCGCCTTGCCCGCTTTACGCGCCGAAACGGGTGTAAATGTTTTATCGTTCGAGACGACAAGAAGCGGCAAATCTCTGTCTTCGCCGCTTTTTCCGAAGGATTTGTAGAGAATCCAGTCCGACGCTTTGTCTAACTTCCGGCTGTAAGCAATGGTTTCGGCATAGCGCGGAGTTTCCCGGTAATCGGTTTTTTCGGCGCGAGTCTGCCATTCTTTCGGCACGTTCGTTGACTCGCTCTGCGCTGAAACGGTCATAAAAGAAAAAATAAAAATGCCTAAACAGCAAATAAATAAACGGGTTTGATACATTTTACCCGATTGAAAGGTAAATTCGGCAAGTTTTGAAGAAAGCATATAAACGAATTTAATTTAAAGACTCGAATGAGGCAAGAAATTTAACTCGAAGTCGTAATGTTTAATGATTTTTCGATTTCAGCGTTTCCAATTTTCATATCGGGAAACGAACCGCGCCCGAAAAAGACGTGTTTCGCAAATTTTTTTCCGATTCCGACGCGCAGAAAGCTAAATCCGAATTCCAGAAGCGTTTGGTTCGAGACGAGCGCAATCAAACGCCGCATCCAGAGGCGCGAAACGAACCGCGAGCGGAAAAGCTCGCCCGAATAACCGTATAAAACCTTTGGATTTTCGGTTTGCAGTCGTTTCCAGACAATTTCGGCGGCGAACTTCGAGAGCCGCAGACACGGGTCTAAACCGCCCGCCGTCAAGGGCGAAACCGCGCCCGCCGCGTCGCCTATCAACAAGCCGTTTTCATTGGCGATTCGCCGCAAAACGCCGCCGACCGGAATTCTGCCGCCGCGCGTTTCCGTCAATTTCGCATCGTCCAAATCAATAATCTTACCGGCAGTCTTCTTCTTAAAATCCTTCAATGCTTCGCGCGGATTAAATTTTTCCGCGTAACCGCCGACGCCGACGTGGATTTCTTCGCCGTCGTTTGAAACCCAGGCTAAATATCCGGGCGCAAGTTTGGCGTCTAAAAAGCAGTGCAGACGCGACTCGTCCGCCGAATCGCCCCGGTAAACTTCCTCGTAACCGACAATCCATTCCGAGTTTTCGTCCAGTTTCAAATCTCCGGCGACACGCGACCGCGCGCCGTCCGCGCCGATTAAAACTTTTGTTTCGACCTCAAAAATCTCACCATTCCTTTCAAGTTTAACGAAGCTTTCGGCTTCTTTTATTTCAGCCGACAGAAACTTTGTCGCATTTAAAAATTCAACGCCGTTTTCAAGACAATCCCGAAGAAAACCCGCGTAAAGCTTGCCCATTTTTCCGACTCGAAACTCGTCTTTTTCGCTTTCCAAATCCAACGATTTCAATCGCGGCGAATAAAGCGTTACATTTTTAACCGGCTTGCCGAGCGTTCCGGCAGGAAAGTCGAAATCTTCAAGCGTTCTACGCACGAAAATCCCCGTTGTGTGGATGCCTTTCGTCAAATCCGTTTTCCTATCGACAAGCAAAATTTTCGCGCCCTGCCGCGAAAGCAGTTTGGCGCATTGCAGACCGGCTAAACCCGCGCCGATAATGACCGCATCGAATTGTTTCATAAATTTTTAATCGCGCAGTTTTCTATCTTCCTTTCATCGTCTTTATCAAGGCTTCCATATGATTCAAATATTTCGTCAACGCGTCCCTGCCCGCCGCCGTAATTTTGTATTCGGTCAGCGGAATCCGGTTTTTAAAGGATTTTTCGAGCGTTAAATAACCCGCTTCTTCGAGTTTTCGGGCGTGAACGCTGATGTTTCCGTCGGTCGTGTTAAGAAGATTTTTCAAATCCGTAAAAGAGAGAGTTTCATTCGCCGCGAGCGCGCTGATTATTCCGAGCCGCATCCGCTCGTGAATGATTTTGTCCAATTCGCCGGAGACGTTTTCTGCCGCCTTTTCGATTTTCAATCTCTGCGGCTTAACGTTTTCGTCGCCCAAATCCTCTCGTTTCAAAGCCGAATTACTGTTCTTCATCAGCCGCCGAACCTCCTTGCTATAATGATTCCGAAAATGATGTGCAAAACGCCGAAACTCAATGCCATCATCGAATTACCGAATTTCACCGGAAGAAAAAAAGCCGCCGCGCCGAGCGCTATAAAACACCAGCCCATTACCGGAACGACGCGCGCCGAAAAACTTCCGCCCGTTACGACCGCCGCGCCGTAAAGCAAAATCCAGACGGGAATCATTGCTTCAAACTGTCCGAATCGCCACAATCCAAAGGTTATGACAATCGCGCAGACAATCGGCGGCAGAAAACTCATCGCAAATTTTTTCGCCGGAGCCGACTTCAAAGAAACGTTTGCGATTTTCGACTTTTGCCACATAGCGAATAAACCAATGGCAAAAGCCAAGACCGCTTCGCTCGACCAGACAGTCAGCCAATCCTGAACGGACGCTTGACGCTCGGCGATAAACGCCGCGCCGAGCGCCGTCGAACCCATAAAAACGCCGCCGTATCCCGGAACTGCCGTAAAATGCGTCGAACGCTCCATTGTGTCGCGGATAAACCGCAGATTATCCATCGCCCGCCCGTGCAAACTTGGCGTCTCGTCCATCGATTTCGCTTCTTTAATAACCGCTTTAACTTTTGCCATACTTTGAGTGAAAAATACGTTAAATCGCATTTATTGTCAAGAACTTTGTATTATAAAGCAATAAAATATGAACAATTTAATTGTTCAATAAACTAAATGAAAGCAAATTTTCTCTTGTTAGAATTTATTAAAAACAGTTTGAAAAACGATGACAAATTTCGAATTTATTTGGAGTAACGTAATAATAAAACGAACAAAAATGATTTTTACATAAGTTTTCCGTTTGTGGAAAACTTATGTAAATTCTCAATTAAAGTTTTTAATGCTTTGCAAATCACTGTGAATAAACGTGACAATGCATTGTCAAAATAAAAAAATTGATAGCCCGGATAGCTTCATATCAGCCAGCCAGCGACTATCAATAAATTTATAATCAATAAAAATCAATAAAAATCATTCAACTCAAATTCTGAGCGGCATTACAATATATTTGTAATCGTAATTTTTATCGCCGGCAATATTTAATTGCGTTTGAGCGTTGCCGTCCTTAAATTCAAAGGCGATGCGCAGACGACCGGCGTTTTCTTTGACGCGAACGGTTTCGCCTTCGGTTTCCTTTTCGGTTTTCTCGCCCGATTCGGTTTCACCCGAACCGACGACGTTTAGAAATTCCTGTAAATACTGTGAATTAAAGCCGATATTTATTTCTTCGCCCGTGTAATCGGCGGCGATTTTTTCATTCGCTTCGCCTTCTTCCGAGCTTTGCGCGCCGATTTCGATTTCGTTCGATTTGATTGTGATGCGCACCGAACGCGTTCGCTCGTCCGCCATCAGAGCGACGCGGCGAATCGCGTTTTTCATTTCTTCGGCGTCGAAAACCGCAACTTTGTCGTTGTCCTTCGGAATTACCATTTCATAATTCGGAAAACTGCCGGAAAGTTTGCGCGTTATAAGAAGCCTGCCGCCGACTTCAAAATAAATGTGATTTTCGTCTTCGCCGAAACTGACTTCGCCGCTCGAATCGCGCGCAATTTTGGTTAATTCCATCAGAGCCTTTTTAGGAATCAGCGCGTCCATCGTTCCCGTGTCGGCATTTCCGGTTAATTGTTTTTCGATAAAGGCGAGACGATGACCATCGGTCGTAACCATTCGCGCCATCGCGCCGTCAATCATAAATTTCGCGCCCGAAAGCGTGAAACGCGATTGTTCGTTCGTAATTGCAAAGGCGGTGTTTTGAATGAAATGATTGAAAATTTCCGCCGACAGCTTCATCGGAGCGCTTTTAAAGCTCGGAACTTCCGGGAATTGTTCACGGCTAACGCCCGCTAATCTGAAATTTGATTTTCCGCAGCTTAATTTTACCCATTCGTTTTCGTCTTTTGTAAAATGAACGTCGGCGTCGGGCAAAAGGCGCACGATGTCGAAAAGTTTGCGCGCTTGTATGCACATCGAACCTGATTTTTTGATAACGGCGGCGGCTTCGCAGCGAATCGTTACGTCCAAATCAGTTCCGACAAACCGAATATTATTTTCTCCGACCGATTCAATCAAAATATTCGACAAGACGGGAATCGTGCTTTTCTTTTCGACAATGCCCTGCATAAATCCGAGTTCGTCTTTTAATACGTTTTGCTTGATTACAAATTCCATTTTATTACTCCTAAATTTATCTCAATTATACCTAAAGTTTTACTTTTAATACTCGCCGCTTTTTACTCTTTATACTAATTTAAAATCTTAATATTTCTCTAGTAGTAGTAGTAGTGCCTGTGGAAAAGTGGAAAACCGACTTAACTTTTGCAGCAATTAAACTTGCGCGTCCACAGGGCTTGTGGAAAACCTGTGGGAAAAAAGCTCGCCTGTGGAAAATTTCGGCAAAGGAACATTGTCTTTGGTTTTTCCACAAGCAAAAAATCAAACAGCCTGTGGAAAAGTGGAAAACTTTGTTTAAGTATTGACGATAAACGTAATACAAAGATACACGTCCGTAACCGAATGTGGAAAAACTCTAAAAATTTTTCGTCAAAAAACTTATAACTAACTGCAAAGATTGTCTATTAACTCACTGACAACCCTGTGGAAATTTCTGTCTTCCTTTATTACGGCATCAATTTTCTCTACCGAGTGCATAACCGTCGTATGATGTTTTCCGCCGAAATCGCGACCGATTTCCGGGAAACTATGTTTAGTCAATCTTTTGCACAAATACATCGCCACCTGACGCGGCACGGCTATCTGACGCGCATTATTTTTCGATTTAAGTTCTTCGACCGTCAATTTGTAATGCAGAGCCACGATTTTCGATATTTTATCGAGCGTAACTCCTTCCGCCTGTTCGTTATCGATAATATTTCGCATCGCGTCCTGAGCGAGCATTTTTGAAATCGGCAAGCCGCGCAGCGACGAGATCGCAATAAGACGGACGAGCGAGCCTTCCAATTCGCGGATATTATTTTTGACTTTGCCGGCGATGAAAAAAGCCACTTCGTCCGGTAAACTCACGCCGTCCAAATCGGCTTTGCGCTTTAAAATCGCAACCTTCGTTTCTAAATCCGGCGGTTCGATGTCGGCAATCAAACCCCATTCAAAACGTGAATGCAGGCGTTCTTCCAAAGTCGGAATCTCGCGCGGCGGACAATCCGAAGTGATTACGATTTGTTTCTGGTCGTTGTGCAAAGCGTTAAATGTATGGAAGAACTCTTCCTGCGTGCGCTCCTTTCCTGCCATAAACTGCACGTCGTCCATTAAAAGCACGTCGATTGAACGATATTTTTCACGAAACGTTTGAGTTTTGTCGTAGCGAATCGCGTTAATCAATTCGTTCATAAACTTTTCGGCGGAAATATAGGCGACGCGCAAATGACGGTTTCTCTCTTTAATAGCGTGTCCGGCGGCGTGCATCAGATGCGTTTTGCCGAGTCCGACGCCGCCGTATATATACATCGGATTATAAGTTTTGCCCGGCGATTCGGCGACCGCCAGAGCCGCCGCGTGTGCGAATTGGTTGCACGAACCGACGACAAACGTCTGAAACGTGTATTTTCTATTGAGCGAATTTTCAATCGGTTCAATATCGACAAAATTGGTCGAATTGGTTTTCGGCAAAACTTCCGGTTTCGGTTTTTCGGCGAAATTAAGATTGTTTTGCTGATTGGCAAGAGTTTTCTGCTTTTCAAAAAAGAATTCGCTGTCGTCGTCCGCAAATTCATCTTCGGTCATCTCCGATTCGACGATTGCCCAATCGACGCTGTAATTGGTCAAGTTTAACTCTTTCAAAGTTTGCGTAAGAACTTCTGAATAATAACTGCTGACCCAATCTTTATTTACCTGGCTGGCGCGCAAGTGCAGAACTTTGTCCTGCTCGTCGCAGCCGTCAAATTGTATCGGGCGAAACCAGGCGTCGAAAATCTGCTTGTTCAGGCGTTTTTCGACCGATTGGAGAATGTTGTTCCAAACATTTTTGTTTTCTGTTGTTATATCCATAATTTATCACCGCAAATTTTTGTTAAATCTTTGACAAAACTTTTAAGCAAAATTCTCTGTGAAACTCTCTTCGATAAATTGGGAAACTTACTTTCCGTAAACCTTGCAAACCCTTGCGAAATGATGGTTCTGTAAAGGTTTTGAAAGACGGTCTATATAAGTTTTCCACAGAGATTTCCACAGGCTTGTGGAAAGTTGCTTAAAAGTTAATGTAAAACTTTAAGTGTTTTATTTTCAATGATTTACAAGAACTCATTTCATAAGAAACGAGACAAAGACTATCAAAAGAAAGTCGAAATAGCAAGAGAAATCCACAGGTCTTAAAAGTTATTTGCGCGAGACTTATAAAGCCCTGATATAACATACACTTGGCAGGATTTTAGATTGTGTTAGACTTGTTTTGCCCGGGATTTTGGAGCAAAAATTTATGCAGAAAAGAAAAAAGAAGATGCGAAATCCTGTGAAAACGGACTCAAAAAAAAATGATTTACCGGCGCAGATAAAAAAGATTACCGACGGTTTATATTATATGAGCGAAACCGACGCGGAAATCCTGCCGTTTACGGGAAAAAAAGTTTGTGCGGTTACATCGCAGGAAATTTTGAAACAGAGCGGAAGCGATTTGAACGCGGCAATTGAGGAAAAAGATTTCGCGCAGTTTTTCACGCGCCTAACGGAGAAGCAGGATTGGTTCGGAGACGAAGAAACAGCGACGGCGGCTAAGTTTAGAGAATTAAAGGATTTGCTGGAAAAAAGCCTGAGAGACTTGAAGTGCTTCAAAATCGGCAAAATTCAACTCGATATATACATTGTCGGAATCGACGCGGAAAATAATTTAACGGGAATAAAAACAAAAGCCGTCGAAACTTAAAGTCAAAGCGTGAAAAAGAGGTGAAAATTTTATAAAATCTCTCGCCTTCCTAATTATAAAAAATTCCTAAAAAAATTCTCAAATCTCGAAATGCGAGCGAAAAAAAATTAACAAAGATTCGATAAAATTATTTTGAAAAAGCCCAGTAAGACAAAAAAGCCTGCACGATGCCGATAATCAAACCGAACAGCGCGCCGAAAAGTTCGATTGTCCGCAGATGTTCCTTGGCAATCGACAAAACCAGAGCTTCGAGTTTTTCGACCGGATAATTGTTGATTTTTTCGCGCACGACATTGCCGATGTCAAATTCCCTGATGGCTTCGGGCAGTTTTTCGCGGGCGGCGGAAATAATCGTTTCGGTCAGAGATTTTCCCGCGCGGCGCACTTTTTCTTCGGAAATATGGTCAGACAGTTTGCCGAGCGGCGCGGCGAGAAGTCTCTCAATCTGTCCGCCGAGAACGGAATTGATAAAATTTGAAGTTTCGCGGCGCGAAAGAATATGCGTCAGGTTTTTGGCTAATATGCTTTTGAGTTTTTTCTCGGCTTCGGGATGCGCCGTTTGCAGAACGGCGCCCAAGCTGTGCGGGCGAAGTTTTTGCAGCGTGTCGGTCAAATACGCGGAAACGGATTTCCTCATCTCGTCGCCCTGTAAAACCGAGAAAACGCTTTTCGAGATTTGCGCCTTGAATCTTTCGAGCTGTTCGGGCGCGATTTTTCCGATGATTTCTGGAATCGGCTGCGCCATCGCGTTATCAATCGAAACGTCGAGGAAATTCTGCGCTTCGTTGGCGAAAAAATCGCCGCGCAAAGTTTCCTCGATGCGTTTCGGCATACTTTCATTAACCAAATCGTCAACGTCTTTGATTAAGTTTTCACGCGAGACGAACATTTTTTTAAAGAACGGCAATCGTTCGTAGTAATCGTGAACTTCGTGTTTTATCAGCGCGCCGATTTGGTTGCGCGTGCGCTGCGCCGTGATAATTTCGCTCAGGTGATGAACAATCGGCTCGATTTGTCCAGTCGCTTTTTCCTTCAAAAGCGTCACGGCGTCGTCGGTAAACATCTCGCCGAGCGACATTTCGGTGTGCGCTAAATCGTCGATGCGGCGGTTAATAAAATCGCGGATTTTTTGTTCAAACGCCGGTTCTTTAACGATTGAGCGAATACGCGTTTCGAGAAAACCCAGAATTTTATTAAATGTTTCTTCATCGACCGTTTCCGAAATTCGGCGCGATAAAACTTCATCGACGCGCCGGTCGACGAAATTATAAATCGAAGCGCTCGTCTCTTCGCTTTTCAAAACATTTTCGATATGGTCGAAAATTTTTAATTGAAGCGAAGAAATCGCGTCCAGAACCGGCTCGCGGGCGTTGGCGGGCAGCGCTTCAATCAGCGACGGATAATTTTGCGAAAGCAAATCAAGGCTGTAGGAATCGACGACGCCCTGAATTTTTCGCGCTAGAAAATCCTTCTCGAAAAGCTCTTCCAAAACCGTTTCCTGCGAAACGAGTTCTTCGCCGACGGCTTTGCCGATTGCTTCCGCCATTCGCTCGCGGTGGCGCGGAATCATTCCCTGCGGAAAAACCGTGACGCCGAAAACTTTTACCGGATTGCGCGGACTGAAAAGCATTCGCACCGCCAGCCACGCGCCGATATAACCGTGCGCCGTCGCGAAAATGATAAGCAAGGCGACCTGAACCCAAATATTACTGAAAAACGCGCCCAACTGCTGCCAAACATCCATAATAATTTGAATTAGCCGCGGAAAACTGATAGTAAAAAGTGAAAAATTTATCGCTTTTCGCCATCCATTTTTCACTGATTTAATCCGCGTTACCGGCAAAAATCCGCGGCTCAACCTTAAAAAACCTGAAAACCTTTTGACTTGAGACAAAATTCGGAAAACTCTTTGAGCCAATCATAGCTCGCGCTGAAATTTTTCCATTTTTCGTCCTCGTCGTGATAGAGCGTACCGTCGTCGGGCGCGTCCGTGATGCTCAAATCGGAAAAAATGCGTTTATCGGGCGCTAATTTCGGCAGAATTTCGTCGCGTATCTTTTCGCCGATTAAATGCGCTTCATCCTGCTCTATCGACGCGCCGGTCGCATTGTAATTGATTTGCCTCAGCTTGCCTTCGCTGATAACGTCGAAACTTTTGATGATTTCGAGCGCCGTTTTCCAATTCCAAACATTGGCGCGAAACTCGAAATTTTCGGCGCTCACATCCATTAAAGTAAAACTCATAAATTTTTATTTATAAAACTCCTCAAAAAATGCTAAACGCGAAAGGCGATTTGGTCAATTATTTTAGCCACGAATTACACAAATAACACGAATTGTTTTTGCTTTTATTCGTGATATTAGTGATATTCGTGGCTAATTTTTTTCAGGCAGTTTATAATTTCGTTTTCAAAAATTATGTCAAATTCAATTTCATATTCCGACGCCGGAGTTTCGATTGACAACGCGAATGTCGCGCTCGATAAAATCAAAACTTTTGCCAAATCAACGTTTAACCAACAGACCTTGACGGAAATCGGGAGTTTCGGCGGAATGTTTTCAGGAATGTTTCCCGAAATGCGCGAGCCGATTCTCGTCGCGTCCGCCGATGGCGTCGGCACGAAACTGAAAATTGCGTTTAAAACGGGAATTCACGACACAATCGGTCAGGATTTGGTCAATCACTGCGTCAACGACATTTTAGTTCAGGGCGCGCGCCCAATATTTTTTCTCGATTATTTCGCAACCGGAAAACTCCTCCCCGACACGACCGTTTCGGTTGTCGAAGGAATTTCAATCGCCTGCAAAGAAAACAAATGCGTTCTCTTAGGCGGCGAAACGGCGGAGATGCCCGGATTTTATGCCGACGGCGAATACGATTTGGCGGGTTTTATCGTCGGCGTCGTCGATAAGTCGAAAGTTATCGACGGCAAAAATATCGCGGCGGACGATGTTGTTTTAGGTTTACCTTCAAACGGTCTGCACACGAACGGCTATTCGCTCGCCAGAAAATTATTTTTTGAAGTCGGCGGCTTTGCAGTCGATTCAAAAATCGAAGAACTCGGCGGAGAAGTCTTAAGCGCGCATTTGCTTAAACCGCACAAAAGTTATTTGCCTTTGCTCGATAAACTGCTCGATACAAACCGGATAAAAGGTTTAGCGCACATCACCGGCGGCGGACTTCTCGAAAATATCCCGCGCATTCTGCCGGAAAATGTTTCCGTCGAAATCGAGCGCGGAACGTGGAACGAATTGCCGATTTTCGGTTTGATGCAGAAACTAGGCAACGTCAAAGATGCGGAAATGTTTCGCGCCTTTAATATGGGCGTTGGAATGATTGTCATTTGCGCAGATACTGACAAAGAACATATTAAAAATCATATAGGTGATTGTTTTGAGATTGGACGAGTTGTTACTGGAAACAAAGAGGTTTCAATAATTTAGAATAAAGTGAGAGCAGAAATTTATTGGATAACAGATTTTCTTGCAATAATGCCTCGACCGCGTGGAAATGATTGGCTGGAAGATGAAATTATTTCCTACAAAAATTTTGGCGTTGATATTTTAGTTTCGTTGCTTGAACAAAATGAAAATTACGAATTAGAAATTGAACGGGAAGAATTTTGGTGCAATAAAAATGGAGTCATTTTCCTAAACTTTCCGATTACTGATAGACAAACGCCGAAATCTTTTGAAAAGGCTTTAGAATTCATAAAAGAACTGTTGAAGTTTATTAAGGCAAACAAAAAGGTAGCAATTCATTGTCGACAAGGAATCGGAAGGTCATCCTTAATCGCTTCCAGTATTTTAGTTTTGCAAGGCTACTCGGTCGAAGATGCTTTCCAAAAAGTTATAAACGCAAGAAATTGTGAAGTTCCCGACACGAAAGAACAAATTGATTGGGTTAAAGAATTCGCGCAAAAAATAAAAAATTTTGGAGATTTAACTTGAAAATCGGTATTTTAATTTCCGGGCGCGGCTCGAATATGACGGCGATTGTCGAAGCCGTCGAAAGCGGGCGAATTCCCGATTCACAAGTTGCGGTTGTTGTCAGTGATAAAGCGAACGCGGAAGGTTTGCGGAAGGCGAAAGAGCGCGGAATAGAAACATTAGTCATTGAGAGAAACGAAAGAAAACGTGCAGAACACGACACGGAAATCGTCGCGGAGTTGAAGAAAAGAGCGGTCGAATTAGTTTGTCTCGCCGGTTATATGCGACTGCTTTCGCCCGAATTCGTTCGCGCTTTTCCCAATAAAATATTAAATATTCACCCGAGCTTGCTGCCGTCGTTTAAGGGTTTGGACGCGCAGCGGCAGGCAATCGAATACGGCGTGAAATTTTCCGGCTGCACGGTTCATTTTGTTGACGAGAATTTGGATAACGGCGCAATCGTCGCGCAGACGGTTGTCGAAGTCAAGGACGATGACACGGCGGAAACTTTGGCAGCGCGGATTTTGGAACGCGAACACCAGCTTTATGTCGAATCGATTGCGCGAATCGTCGAAGGGAAGTTTGAGATTCGCGGCAGGCACGTAAAAGAAAAGAAATAGGACGCGGACAAACACGGATTGGCACTGATACGACTTAAAAAAATCCGTGTTTGTCCGCTCGAATCAGCGTTCCTCCGTGTCCTAATTTGTTCCGCTTTGACATAATCGCCTTTTTTCCATAAACTTTAAGTTTTCACTTTACCTTGTGGAGATGAACCATTATGCCAAAGAGAACTTATCAACCAAACAACAGACGACGAGCCAAGAAACACGGCTTCAGAGCGAGAATGGCGACGAAAAACGGACGCGCGGTTTTAAAACGCCGCCGGGCGAAAGGACGCAAGCAATTAACGGTTCACCATTATTAGACTTTTCGCTGCCGAAAGCCGCACGCGTTAGAAAACCGGCTGAATTCAGACGAATTTACGCGGAAGGCAAGCGTTTTGAGGGTCGATTTATGACGGTGTTTATCGCGCCGTCGACTGGCGACGTTCAGCGGCTCGGCATTACGGCTTCAAGAAAAGCCGTCGGAAACGCCGTCGCGCGTAACCGGGCAAAGCGTCTGCTGCGTGAAGCGTTTCGTCTCAGCCGCGCCGAACTCGACGAATTAGATACAAAATTCGATTGGGTTTTAAATGCCAGAAGAAGTATTTTGAGAGTTAAACTCGAAAAACCGCTCGAAGAATTTCGGCAGATTGCGGCGAAAGTTAAAATTTTTGAATCGAAAAACAAAACGGGCGAAAACAACGTCAAAGTAGAATGAAGTATTTAGTTTTAGATTTTTTGAAACTTTACAAGACGTTGCTCTCGCCTTTTTTTCCGCCTGCCTGCCGTTTTACGCCGACCTGTTCGGAATACGCCGCGCAAGCCGTCGAAAAATACGGCGCGTTTCGCGGAACCTGGCGCGGCGCGAAGCGTATCTTACGCTGTCAACCTTTTTGCAAAGGCGGTTACGACCCGATTGAGTAAGATTTTGGATTTTGGATTTTTAATTATGTCGTTAGTTTAACTGAACTTTGTTCATCAAAATTTTTATTAAATGAGCAGCTTCGAGTTTGATTAACAATGAAATCGTTCGACAAATCTAAAATCTAAAATCCAAAATTCAAAATTAAAAAATGTCTGATTCCAAACAAAATACACAAACAAGATTTATCACGGCGGCATTGCTCTCGATGCTGGTGCTTTTCGGCTGGAATTTTTTATTTCCGTCCGTAGAAACGCCGACCGAAAATGCAAACACGGCTCAAGCTGTCGTAACTTCAACTGATGCGCCGCCGCAAGCACCGGCGACGCAAACGCAAAATCAAACACAAACGATTACTTCCATTCCCGACAGCACGCCGAACAAATCAGTCACGATTAAAACGCCGCTTTATCAGGTAACGCTCGATTCGCGGGGCGCGCTGGCGACGAGCTGGATTTTGATAAAGAACGTGTCTCCGAAAGGCGAAACGCCGCTTTTTGCCGACGGTTCGACCGACGACGATAAAAAACCGCTCGAACTGATTTCGCAGGAGAGTTTGAACCGCAACCCGCGTGAAATTCCGTTTCGCCTTTTGACCGGTGATGCGAATCTTGACAATTTTGTCAATGAACGAAATTATCAGGTTTCGGCGAATGAAGAAACAATTGAGCTTGGCGAAGGCGAAACCAGACAAATCGATTTTCTTTTAAGAGACGAAGCGACCGGCGTCGAAGCTGTGAAAACATTCGTTTTTAACGCCGACAGCTACGTAACCGATTTGCAGATTAAATTGACCAAAAACGGGCAAACCGTTCCAAACACGAAACTTCTTATCGGTTCGAGTCTAGGCGACCAGAGCATCGAACATCACAACCTTTACCATATCGAAAGCGAAGGCGTCGCTTATGTTGACGGCGACATGCAGCGACATTGGGGCGTGTCGCTGGTTACGGATGAAAATAAGGAAGGCACGGCTGCGGTCAACGGCAGCGTCGATTGGGCTGGCGTCGGCGACGCGTATTTTGCGATGGCGGCGATTCCGGCGCAGAAAACGAGCGGGCTTGAATACCGCGCTTCAAAATACGAAGTCGAAACAAAGCCGTTTTACGACGGAATCATCAGTTGGATTACGCGCCAAGAAACGACCAGAGAAACGCGTCATTTAATAACGGCTCTCGTTCCGATTACCGCCGACGGTTCAACCAACAAAATTTACACCGGCACGAAAGATTATTTTACGCTGTCAAAATATAACGAAATTCTGACAGCGAGCGTCGGCAGACCGATAGATATTGAAGATTTTGTAAATTTCAGTAATTACAGTTGGTTTAGAGCGATTACCAAGCCGGTTACGATTCCGATTCTTCACGCCTTAACTTTTTTAAATAATTTTACGCACAACTACGGCGTTTCGATTATCGTTTTCACGCTCTTCTTTTATTCGCTGCTTTTCCCGCTGCGCTGGTATCAATCGAAATCTTTTATGAAAGCGGCGGCTAACGCGCCTAAAATGAAGGAGCTGCAGGATAAATTAAAGGATTATCAGAAAAAGGGAATTCCAGCGGACGACCCGCGAATGCGCGAGCTGCAAATGGACCAGTTGCGAATGACGAAAGACGCGCTGCCGATTGGCGGCTGTCTGCCGATGCTTCTGCAATTTCCGCTGCTAATCGCCCTCTACACGGCGGTTACGATTTCAATCGGTTTCCGGCAAGCGCCGTTTCTTTGGCTTGACGACCTGTCAGCGGGCGACCCGTATCATTTTCTCGAATTCGGTTTCGCCTTTTCGATGATTTTGTCGATGAAATTTACGCCGCAAGCCGCCGTCGCCACGCCCGAACAGCAGATGCAGCAAAAATTGATGACGTATATGATGCCGGTGATGATGCTCTGGATTATGTGGAGCGCGCCCGCCGGACTGCTGATTTACTGGCTTTTCGGCAATATCGTCAGTTTCGTTCAGCAGATTATCATCAACCGTATGAACAAGCCGGACGAGCCGCCGACCAGCGAAATCG
>JALZOE010000013.1 GCA_030857325.1 Acidobacteriota bacterium | reverse complement strand
GTTATTTGTTGATTCGAGAGACTCGGATATTATTTATGCATCGGGTCACCGGCATAAAGAACCGGGCGGTTTTTTCAAAACAACCGACGGCGGCACAACCTGGAAAGAATCAAAGGAATTGAAAAAAGAATCGATTCACGCGATGATTCAATCGACATTCGACCCGGATGTTCTTCTGGTCGGAACGATTGAAGGCGTTTGGATTTCAAAAAATTCCGGCGACGACTGGAAGAAAATTCAATCGGAGACAATGCCGATTAACATCGATTCATTGGCAATCGACCCGCGCTCCGTCGATACAATTTACGCCGGAACCTGGTGGCGACCGTATAAAACGACTGACGGCGGAAAAAACTGGCGACTTATAAAAGACGGAATGATTGACGACTCGGATGTTTTCGCCGTAACTATCGACGCTAAAAATCCCGACCACGTGGTCGCGTCCGCGTGCAGCGGAATTTACGAGTCGTTTAACCGGGGCGAAAAATGGGCGAAAATTCAGGGCATTCCGTCGCAGTCGCGCCGCACGCGCGATATTTTGCAGCATCCGACGACACCCGGAATATTATACGCCGCCACAACCGAAGGATTCTGGATGAAATCGAGCGCCGGAAAATGGTCTCTGACAACACAGAAGGATTTGGAAATCAATTCGATTGCCGTTCATCCCGATGCTCCGAGCCGCGTGTTTATCGGCACAAACAATTACGGCGTAATGGTTTCAAACGACGGCGGCAAAAATTTTACTCAGACAAACGACGATTTCACCAGCCGTTTTACCTATTCGGTTACGACCGATATCGAACGCCCGAACCGGATTTATGCGACTACGCATAATACGGCGACCAGCGGAGGATTCGTATTTGTAAGCAACGACGGCGGAACCAGTTGGCAGCCCAGTAAAAATCTGGAGATAAATCGGGTGTCGCCGTTTTCCGTTATTCAAGACCGCGTAAAAACCGACACGCTTTATTTGGCGACAAATATCGGTATGTTCACTTCCGACGACCGCGGCAATTCGTGGAAGCAGATAACGGAGCCGAAACCGGTTGTGCCTAAAAAAGCGCCGGTCAGAAGAAAAACAACCGCGCGGGGAAGGGCGGCAAAATCAAAAACTCCGGTTAAAGCTCCGCCGGTAAAACCTGCTCCGGTTATCGCGCCCGATGCCGCCGCAGTTTCAACAGAGCCGAAACTGATTCCGGTTTTAACCGAAAAAATCAAAGTTTTGTCATATACCGAAGACGGCAAAAACGGAATTTACGCCGGAACCGACAAAGGTCTATATCGCACATACGATATAACGAAAGGCTGGGAAAAAATTTCGCTCGGAAGCGGCATCAACGAAAATATTTTCGTCGTCTATTCGACACCGCAGCAGCCTGAAACGGTTTGGGTCGGAACTTCGGTTTCGGGCGTTGTCGTCTCGCGCGACAACGGCAAAACGTGGACTAAGGCGGGCGGCGCGCCCGATGCAGTTCCGATCAGCTCGATTACGGTTGACCCGAAACGTCCCGATTACGTTTACGTCGGAACGTCGCAGACGTTTTATCTAAGTCGCGATAACGGCAAAACCTGGTCGCGGCGCGGCGGAAATCTGCCGCTCGGCAACTATACGAGTATTTTAATCAATCCGAATAATAATAAAGAAATTTATGTTTCGAGCGCGCTCGAAGCCGACGGCGGTATTTATTTTTCAAAAGACGCGGGCGCGAATTGGAGCAGAATTGACTCGAAGGAAATGAAAATTCCGAGTCGTCGTATCTGGTCGATGGCGTTTGACCCGAACGATTCAAATCGGATTTTCGCCGGAACACATTCGTCGGGCGTTTACCGAATCGAGCGGAAAGCGGCGAACGCCTCGACCGAAACCGTAACTCGTCCGAGAGTTTTCGAGACGGGCAATTAAACAAAACGAGATTCGATTGTAAAAGACGACGCGTCCGGCGTCGTCTTTTTTCATTTCCAACTTGGAAGTTGCCGGGATGAACTCTATAATCGGAAAAGTTTAGGAGAAATTTGTGAAGCAAGAAATCGCCTGTCTATGTCCAGCCGGAAATATCGTTTTTCAGACGGAAAGCCTGCCGTTTTCGGAAGTTCCCAACCAATCGAAACTTTTCGTCGAATATCAAAAAAATCCGCTTGCTTTGGAAAAATATTATCCCTTGGCGGTCGAATCTCACACGCAGATTTCACAACGAATACCGGAAGTTTTACAAAATTACAAAGCCGACCGCAATGCTCTCTGCGACATTTTGGAAGAAGCCAATAAGGCAAACGGCGCAGGCGCGGAAACATTAAAAAATTTATCATTGCTGCGCGGCGACGACTGCGTGGCGGTCGTTACCGGACAGCAGGCGGGACTTTTTACCGGACCGCTCTACACGATTTATAAAGCTCTCTCGGCGGTAAAATTAACCGAATGTCTGCGCGGGCGCGGTTATAAAGCCGTTCCGGTTTTCTGGATTGCGACCGAAGACCACGATTTCGAGGAAACTTCCAAAGCCGAAGTGATTGGAAAGCAGGGCGAATCGGTCAAACTGAAAAACGAGCCGGAAAGATGTTATGAAAATTTGCCGGTCGGTTACGTCAAACTCGACGACTCAATCGACAAAACCGTCGAACAGCTTTTTGACGCGCTACCGCACACCGAATTTACCGCGGAGATAAAAAAAATAATCGAAGAATCCTGGTCTCCGGGCGTCGATTACGGCGACGCGTTCGCGCGGCTGCTGACAAAGGTTTTAGGCAAATACGGCTTGATTCTGCTTTGCCCGCTCGACGAACGACTGAAAAAACTCGCCGCGCCGGTTTATATCGAAGCGGTGAAAAAATCCGACGAAATCGTTTCCGCCCTGATAAAACGCAGCGAGAAATTAAAGAAAGACGGTTATCACGCGCAGGTTTTAATCACGCCGGATTATTTTCCGCTTTTCTGGCAGTCGAAGGATAAAACGCGCCACGCGTTAAAAAAAAGCCCGGAAGGAACTTATAAGGTAAAAGATTCGGAACGGGAATTTAACCTCGAAGAGCTTTCCGAAATCGCCGCGCGCGAACCGCAAAGATTCAGTCCGAGCGTTGTTCTGCGTTCGGTCGTGCAGGATTATCTGCTGCCGACGGTTTGCTATTTCGGCGGCGCGGCGGAAATCGCGTATTTCGCTCAATCGGCGGAAGTTTACCGAATTTTGCAGCGTCCGGTTACGCCGATTTTTCATCGCCAGAGTTTTACAATCGTCGAATCGAAACACGCTAAAACGCTGGAAAAATACGGTTTACAGTTAAAGGATTTGTTCGCGGGCGTCCAGAGCGTTTTGCCGCCGGTTGTCGAAAAACATCTTAACCGCGAAATGGGACGGCTTTTCGCCGAAGTCGAAGAAAAAATTAACGTCGAACTCAATCGTCTTGACCGGAGCCTGGCTGTTTATGAGCCGACATTAGCGGAAAATCTGGCAAACCGGCGGCGAAAAATTATTTACCACATCGAAAATCTTCGCAATAAATTTCATCACGCCCAGATGCGTAAAGACGCGGTTGTGATGCGGCAAATCGAAACGGCTTTCAACGCGCTTTTGCCGAACAAACATCTTCAGGAACGCTCGCTTAATATCACTTCTTTAATCAATAATCACGGACTTTATTTAATCGACTGGATTTACGCGGCGATTGACCTCGACGATAAGGAACACCGCATAATTTACCTTTAGAGACATAAAACAAGACACCTTATCCTAAATATTTTTTCACCACCGAGGCACAGCGAAACACGGAGAAAAATTAAGTCGGACAATTTTTTCAACAGCGGAATAATTCCTTAAAAAAAATGATTTTATTGTTGAATTTGTAACATAAAATGTTATAGTTCTAAAAAATTCATTTCTACAATTTTCAACCGAAAATCCAAGGAGTTAACGTTAATGTTGAAGACATCGAATCTATTGCGGATAATTTTATATTGCTTCGTCTTTTCCTCGTTGTTTGTATTCGGCTTCGGTAAAGCAAACGCGCAGTCGCAAGCCTTAAACGGTCAAATCGAAGGCACGGTAACGGACGCCGCGGGAGCCGCCGTGCCGAATGCGTCGCTAACCGTAAGAAACATTGAAACAGGAACAGAACGGCAGACAACAAGCGATGAAAGCGGTGTTTATCGCGCGCCGCTGCTGCCGCTGGGAAATTTTCGCGTAACGGTCGAAGCTCCGAACTTTAAACGGCTTGTTCGTGAAGGCATAACATTATCGGCAGGACAAACGGCAACCGTCGATTTGGGATTAGAAGCGGGAGACGTATCCGCAACGGTAACAATCAACTCTGACGCGCCGATTGCGGATCCGGGTAAAATCGACCTTGGACGTGTTATGAATACCAGAGAGATTCAGGATTTACCTCTGGTATCTCGTAATCCTTATAACTTTTCTCTGTTGCAGGCGAATGTCGTCGGTCGTCCGAATACGGAATTCGGAGTTCCCCGCGTCAGCGCCAACGGATACGCCCGCCGGACAAATTTCCAACTTGACGGAAACGCAAATACTCAGGCTAACGTAGCCGGACTTCGCCTTGTGCCGATTTCCGAAACTTTCATCAGCGAAGTTCAGCTTGTAACCAATGGTTTCTCAGCCGAATTCGGCAACACGCCGGGTTTGATTATGAACAACATAACGCCTTCCGGCACAAACGGATTTCACGGTTCGGCGAGCTACCGCTTCCGCCGCACCTGGATGTCGTCTCGTCCTTTTAATTCTTCGCCGCTGGCAATCAAACCGCCGACAACGGTTGATAATTATACGGGCGCAATCGGCGGACCGATAATCAAAGACCGCTGGCATTTCTACGGAGGTTATGAATGGGTAAAAAGAGATTTTTCCGGCAGACCCGCGCAACAAGTAAATACGAGTCCTACAATTGAAGCTAATAGACAAAGATTAATAAATGAAGGCGGTCTTCCGGCTGATATTTTCGTATCTTCGATTCCGGCTTCTCAGAAAGTAAACTTTTTGATTTTTCGCACGGACGCGCAATTAACGGACGCGCACCGTCTAACGGGAAGATACATCAGATTTACAAACTTTTCACCGAATAACGTCGGCGGCGGAATCAATACTTTACAGCGCACTGTTGACCTCGACGATAAATCCAACTCTTTAGCCATACAATTAGCTTCCATATTGTCCCCGAACGTGTTCAATGAATTTCGTTATCAGCGGGCGCATCGTAATTCGGAATTTCTGCCGACCGCTTTTACGCCGACCGGCGTGCCGTCGGTTACTGTAACTAACGTCGCGGCTTTCGGTCCGGCAACAAATACCGGAACCGTCTCGCCGATTCAAACCATAAATCAATTTCAAAATAATTTGACCTGGACGCGCGGCGACCACGCAATGAAGTTCGGCGGCGGATTAAACAGAATTTATGATTATCGGCGCAATGATATTTCCGCCGTTTACACATTTTCCAGCGTTCAGAATTATCTCGATGCGATAAGACCGACGGCAACCGGGGCGCAGCGTCGTAATTACACTTCCTTTACTCAAACTCTCGGTAATCCTGAAATCGAATACAACTCGACTTTCTACAATTTCTTCGCTCAGGATGACTGGAAGGTTACGCCCAGATTAAAAGTCAATTACGGCTTGCGTTACGATTTGTATGATATTCCAGACGGAGATTCAAACTCACCGTTTGAAACGGCGAGAAACTTTAAGGTTGACAAAAATAATTTCGCGCCTCGATTAGGCGTTGTTTACGGTTTAAGAGAAGGAAACCGTCCGACTGTTATTCGCGCCAGCGCCGGAATTTATTACGATACGGTTTATTTATCTATGTATGAAAGCGCGATACAAAGCAACGGAACAGGCAGATATTTAAGTGTTTCGAGAAATCCAAGCATTACAAGTCAACAGGTAACTTCACCTTTATTTCCTAGTGTTATACCGACGGGAACAACTTTAAGCTCGTTGGGAATAACTCAGAATGCTGATTTGATTTCGCCCGATTTTGAGAATATGTATGCAATGCATTTCCAGACTCAGCTTGAACAGGGGCTTACTAACGACTTATCTTTCACGGTCGGGTATATTCACTCGCAAGGTCGGCATCTGCCGGTTTACAGACAAATCAATCGGCTTCCGTTCACATTAACTCTGGCTGATGGAAGACCTGTTTACGGAACAACTGTAATAAATCCCAATTTCAACAACATCACGGAAGTGGATTCGGGCGGAAACTCAAATTATAACGCCTTGACCGTTCAATTAAATAAACGTTTTTCACAAGGGTATCAATTTAGCTTGAATTATACCTTGTCGAGAGTCAGAGATAACGCTCCCGAACGTAATCTGCAAGGCGTTACGGCGGCGACGCAAAGCGACCCTTCAAATAGAGATTTTGATTGGGCTTACGGCGTGGCAGACCAGCGACACACGTTTTCGGGCAGTATCGTCGCTCGTCCTTCATTCAATGTTGAAAATAGAACATCAAGATACATTCTTAACAACAATCAATTCGGATTCTTTATTCTCGGCGGCAGCGGAGAAACTTTCCCTATTATCACAAACGTCGATTTGAATAGAGACGGTTCGGGTAATGATATTCCGGTCGGACTTGAAAGAAACGCGGGAAGAGCGCCGGGATTCTTCAACGTAGATGCCCGTTATTCGCGTGTTATTCCTATAACGGAAAGATTTAGAATTGAACTGATTGCCGAAGCTACAAACATCTTCAACATCAACAGCACTGTCAGTTACGGTAATACCACTCTTACCAACACATCGACTGCAGCGTTGTTTAGCCCGACAACCGGAGTGCTTCTAGTGCCGACTTCCGATTTATATCAGAGATTCAGCCGGATTGCACAGGAAAGTCGGCAAGGTCAATTCGGAATCAAGTTTATCTTTTAACGGTAATTATCAAAGCGGCGGCAGATGCGTCAAAGAATCCGCCGCCGCTTCATAATCGAGAATGAAAACTGAAGATTTAAATAAAATCGAAGCGGTCGAGGAATTGCCCGATGCGTGGTGGTATCGCGTTTATCTGGCGGTGATTATCACGACCGTTTTGGTGATTGCGGCTTTGTGGACTTTTACCCGTTATTTTTCGAGCTGAACAGAAATGAAATTTTTAGATTGGGCGATTGTCGTCGCTTATTTGGCTTACGTCATCTGGGACGGTATTCGGATGACGAAACACAGCGGCGATGTCGAAGGATATTTTCTCGCCAACCGGAGTTTGCCGTGGTGGGCGGTCGGGCTTTCGGTAATGGCGACGCAGCTTTCGGCGATAACGCTGGTCGGCACGACCGGGCAGGCGTATTCGGACGGAATGCGCTTTATACAGTTTTATTACGGGCTGCCGCTGGCGATGATAATTTTGTGTATTACCGCCGTTCCGTTTTTCTACCGGGCGAATGTTTATACCGCTTACGAATATCTGGAAAAACGATTCGACGCCAAAACGCGCAGTCTGACGAGTTTCTTTTTTCTGATTTCGCGCGGATTGGGAGTCGGCGTTATTATCGCCGCGCCGTCGGTCATCCTTTCAATCGTTCTCGGCTGGAATCAGATAACGACCATTTTCGTCATCGGTTTATCGACGACGATTTATACGATGATTGGCGGCGTCCAAGCCGTAACGTGGACGGACGTTAAACAAATGGTCGTCATCTTTTTCGGTCTTTTCGTTTGCTTATTCGTTATAATTTCGCAGTTTCCGGCGGAAGTTTCCTTAACGGACGGACTGCGTTTAGCCGGAACGACAGGAAGATTGACGACGATTGATACGAGTTTCAATTTAAAGGAAAGATATACGATTTGGTCGGGTTTAATCGGCGGGCTGTTTCTTTTTCTCGCCTATTTCGGCTGCGACCAGAGTCAGGTGCAGCGGTTTTTGACGGCGAAATCGGTTTCGGAAGGCAGAACGTCGCTTTTGATGAGCGCGTTTTTGAAAATTCCGATGCAGTTTATGATTCTGCTCATCGGCGTTCTGGTTTTCGTTTTTTATCAATTCGCCGCGCCGCCGATGATTTTCAATCAGGTGGAAACGGCAAAAGTAGAACAAACCGCCGAATATCAAACGCTCAAAGGACAATACGAAACGGCTCACGCGCAGCGCGAGCAAGCCGCGCTCGATTTCGTCAGAAATAAAACCGACGACACCAGAAAAACTTATCTCGACGCCGACAAACTTTTTAACGATTCGCGAAAGAACGCCACTGAATTCGTCAAAACTTCGAGCGGAAATAAAAATTTCAACGACGTGAATTACGTTTTTCCGACCTTCGTCGTCCAGAATATGCCGATGGGCGTTATCGGTTTGATAATCGCGGCGATATTCGCGGCGGCAATGTCTTCGATTTCGGCGGAACTGAACGCGCTGGCGACCGCGACGACAATCGATTTTTACCGGCGGCATTTCAAAAAAGACGGAACGGACAGGGAATATGTCTTTTTTGGCAGAATCGCGACCTTCGCCTGGGGAATTTTCGCCTGTATCGTGGCGATTTACGCGACGAATTTAGGCTCGCTGATTGAAGTCGTCAACAAGTTCGGCTCTTTCTTTTACGGCTCGCTTTTAGGAGTATTTGTTTTGGCTTTCGTGGTCAAACGAGCGCGTTCGCGCGGAGCGTTTTTCGGACTATTATTCGGAATCGCGTCGGTTTGGATTGCGAGTTTTTACACCGACATCGAGTTTTTATGGTTTAACGTCATCGGTTGTCTGGTTACGGTTTTGGCGGGTTATTTAATTAGTTTAACGGTAAGAGAGAATAATGCGACTGTCAATTAAAAGATTTACGGCTTTTTTCCTGATGCTTTTGCTGGTCGGCTCGAACTTTTCGACGGGCGAAGCGCAGGTGCGACCGATTTACGATATGGGCGCGAGCGGGTTGGGGCAGAAACTTAAACGTCTGCAAACAACTGCCAGCGCTCTGCACACGGGAGCGCATCCCGATGATGAAGATTCGGGTTTGCTCGCTTATCTGGCGCGGCGCGAACAAGCACGGACGGCGTATCTTTCTCTGAATCGCGGCGAAGGCGGGCAGAACGTTATCGGGCGAGAACTTTTCGAGCCGCTCGGCGTCATCCGCTCCGAAGAACTTCTTCAGGCGCGCAGGCTCGACGGCGGACAGCAGTTTTTTACGCGCGTTATGGATTACGGTTTTTCAAAAACACGCGAAGAAGCGGTGCGCGTCTGGAGCGAAAAAACGGTTTTGGCTGATATGGTTCGCGCCGTCCGTCTGTTTCGACCGCTGGTTATCGTTTCGCGCTTTACCGGAACTCCGGCGGACGGTCACGGTCATCATCAATTAGCCGGTTATTTAACGCCGATTGCGTTCAAAGCCGCCGCCGACCCGAATCAATTTCCCGAACAACTGCGGGAAGGCTTGCGCCCGTGGCAGGCGAAAAAACTTTACGTCAGCCGGAGTTTTTCTCAAAACGCGCAGAATGCGCCGACTTTGACGTTAAACACGGGCGAATACAGTCCGCTAATCGGACGCTCGTATTTTGAAATCGCGTCCGAAGGCAGAAGTCAGCATAAATCGCAGGAAATGGGAACGCTCGAACTGCGCGGCAAACAAAATTCCGGCGTTCGTCTGCTCGAATCGAGCGTCGCCCGAATTGAAGATGAAAAAAGCGTTTTCGACGGTATCGATACTTCAATAACCGGAATCCCGAAACTCGTCGGATTAAACGACAGCCCGATTGACGGCGAACTGAGAAACGTTCAAAAAGCGGCGGCGCGGGCGTTAGCCGATTTCGACGCGCTTAATCCCGGACGAGTCGTCCAGCCTTTAGCCGAAGGCTTGCGCGAAATCCGCAAAGCGCGCCGCCAAATTGCCGAAAGGATGAATCGCGGAGAAACCGACCGGTTAAACGATGTCGATTTTTTGCTCGCGCAAAAGGAGCGCGAATTTTCCGAATCTCTGCAAATGGCTGCCGGAGTCGTCGTCGATGCTTTGAGCAACACCGAAACGATTGTCGCCGGAGATTCGACCAATGTCGCCGTGCGCGTTTTTGCGCCGGAAAATTCGGCGGCGGTTAAAGTCAACAGTGCAGCGATTAACGTTCCGCAAGGCTGGACGGCAAATAACGCGCCGACGCCCGCGCCCGCCGCAAATCAAGGTTTACGTTCACGCGGCGAAGCGGCTCTGAACGCTTATTTCTTCACGATTTCGACGCCCGCCGATGCCGCGCCGACGCAGCCTTATTGGCTGAAATCGCCGAGAGAAAATTTCACTTTTAACTGGTCGGCGTCCGACGCCGAAAAAAATTTGCCGTTTCAATCGCCGCTCGCGGCGGCGGAAGTAAAAATGGAAATCGGCGGCGAGGAAATAATCGTAACGAAGCCGGTCCAATTTCGCTTTGCCGACGACGTTCGCGGAGAACTGCGCCGTGACTTAAATGTTGTTCCGATAATCGGCATCGCGCTTGAATCGAATCTTTTAATCGCTCCGACATCGGCAAAGGCGCAGAAGCAAAAAATTGTGTTGTCGATAACAAATAACGCGCCGCGCGAAACAAAAGGAATTGTCCGGCTTGATTTACCGAACGGCTGGACGGCAGCACCGGATTCGGCAAATTTCGATTTAAAGGCGAAAGGCGAGAAAATGGCAGTTGTCTTTGACGTGTCGATTCCGGCAAATGCGAAAATCGGTTCGTATAAAGTCGCGGCGACGGCGACAGTTGACGGACAAACTTTTAATCAAACGGTTCAGGAAATCGCTTACCCGCATATTCAGACGCATCGCCGTTATCTGCCCGCCGAAGTTTCCGCGAAAATCGTCGATTTGAAAGTTGCGCCGGTTCGCGTCGGCTATATTATGGGAACGGGCGACGACGTGCCGCAAGCGATTCGGCGAATGGGACTTAACGTAACGATGCTCGAAGAAAAAGATTTATCGACCGGCGATTTATCGAAATTCGACACGATAGTCGTCGGTATTCGAGCGTCGCAGGCGCGCCCCGATTTTGTCGCCAACAACGGCAGACTGCTCGATTTTGTCAAAAACGGCGGAACACTAATTGTTCAGTATCAGCAGTCCGAATACGTCAATCAAAATCTCGCGCCGTTTCCGGCTAAAATGGAGTCGGTCATAAACGGAACTCAGCGCGTTTCAAACGTGCGCGTAACGGACGAAAACGCGCCGGTGAAAATTTTAGTTCCGACGCATCCGATATTTAATTTCCCGAATAAAATCGTCGCGGACGATTGGAACAATTGGGTGCAGGAGAGAAATCTTTATAATTTTTCGACCTTTGACCCGAAATACACGCCGCTTCTCGAATCGCACGACCCGAACGAAGCGGAAAGCAACGGTGGTTTGGTTTACGCGAAAATCGGACGGGGAAATTACATTTATAATTCATATTCGTTCTTTCGCCAGCTTCCGAACGGCGTTCCGGGCGCGTATCGTCTTTTCGCAAATATGCTGAGTTTGCCGAAAGCGAAATCGACAATAAAATAAAAGACACAGAGGTTAATTAGACTTTCTCACCGGGAGCGCGAACAGGATGTCCGCGCTCCGACTGAAGACATTGAAATCCTTTTCATTTTCTCTCTTTGTGTCTTTTATATTTTTGAATCGAAAATTCTCGGAGAATAAAAAACAAGTGTTACCTGTAACGAAAGAAAAATTTCCCGCGCCGTCTTATACGGAAAACGTTCTCGCCGATTGTTTTGAAGACGCGAAAAAATACTTTTTAAACGCTCTTTTAGCGGTCGATTACGCGCACGCTCTGATGCTCTGCGAGCAGAGTATTATTACCGAAGAAGAACTGAAAATGCTGCTCAAAGCATTGCGAAATCTCGATTTAGAGAAAGCCCGAGCCGCCGTTTACGACGGAACTTATGAAGATTTATTTTTTTATCTTCAGCGGGAAATTACAAAAAACTGCGACCCGGACGTTGCCGGAAAACTGCACACGGCGCGCAGCCGAAACGATATTGACGTAACGATTTATCGCCTGCGCCTGCGGCAGGACGCGCTTAATCTTTTACAGGTTACGATGAATCTGCGCCGGACGATGCTCGATTTGGCGGCGCGGCATCACGAAACTTTAATTCCCGCTTACACGCACACGCAGCCCGCGCAGCCTTCGACGCTCTGCCATTTTCTGCTGGCGATTGCGGAGAATCTGGGGCGCGATATTAACCGATTGCAGCGCGCTTTTGAAAATATGAATTACTGTCCGTTGGGCGCGTGCGCGATTACGACGACCGGATTTCCCATAAACCGACAGCGCACTTCGGAGCTTTTAGGTTTTACCGCGCCGACTGTAAATTCTTATGCTTCGATTGCTTCGATTGATTATTTTACGGAATTACTCGGCGCGACGATTGCTTTGCTCGTCAACGTCGGAAAATTCGCGCAGGAATTTCTGCTGATGGCGATGCAGGAGTTTGACGTGATTGTTTTGTCCGACGGCTATGTTCAGACTTCTTCGATTATGCCGCAAAAGCGTAATCCGGTCGCGCTCGAACACGTCCGCGCCATTGCCAGCAAAGGTTTGGGTCAGGCGCTCGGCGTGATGACGGCGGTTCACAACACGCCGTTCGGCGACATCAACGATTCGGAAGACGATATTCAGCCGCTTATTTACAGCGCCGTCCGCGACGCGCACCGCGCCGTTTCATTGCTCGGCAGCACGCTGAAAACCGCGACCTTTAATACTGAAACATTAAGAAAACGCGCGGGCGAAAATTTTATTACCGTAACCGAACTTGCCGACACAATTGTCCGCCGCGAAAATCTGTCGTTTCGCAGCGCGCATCACATCGTCGCCAAATCGGTCAAAGACGCGATTGAAGCAAAAAGCGAAATCACGCGCGAAATTCTGCAAGCCGCCGCCCGTGAAGTTACCGGCGGCGAACTCTCGCTTTCGGCTGAAGAAATCCAGCAGGCAATGTCGGCTGAAAATTTCGTCAATATCAGAAAAATTTACGGCGGAACCGCGCCGGAAGAAACGCGTCGCGCGCTTTCCGTGGAGAGAGAAGCCGAATCAACCGATGAAAAGTGGTTCACCGAAAAGACGGAGTTTCTGAAAAATGCTTCGTGTAAATTGGAAAACATTGTCAATGATTATATTGAAAGTTGATGATTCTAAAGTTTAATTAGAGTATTTGAAGAACATTTTTTTAGTGTAGAACTGCGCGACATTTGCAAAATTATGAAATTATTCGGCGGAATTTTGACTGTCGCGGCTTTTGCGGTGCTTGTTATTTTTGAACGGCGCAAACCTCTGCGCGCGCAGGTTGAGCCTAAAAAAATCAACACGGCGCGAAATCTGGCGATTGCTTCGACGGCGGGTTTAGCGGTAACGTTTTTTGAAAAACCTGTAACGGACAGATTAACGCGGTTTGTGGAAAAAAAGCGGTTCGGATTATTAAAAATCTTTCGTCTTCCGAAACTTCTGGAAACCTTTTCGGCGGTAATTCTGCTTGATTACACGCTTTATCTCTGGCACGTCCTAACGCACAAAACGCCTTTTCTGTGGCGGTTTCACCGGGTTCATCACGCGGATTTGGATTTGACCGCTTCGACCGCTCTGCGTTTTCATTTCGGCGAAATGACCGTTTCCGTTTTGTGGCGCGCCGGACAAATTTTATTTATAGGAGTTTCGTCCGAAGCCTTGAAAGCGTGGCAGACACTGCTTTTTCTGTCCGTTTTATTTCATCATTCAAATTTGCGTCTGCCGCTTAAATTTGAAGATAAATTAAATAAATTGATTATGACGCCGCGGCTTCACGGCATTCATCACTCAAACGAAGAAGCCGAGCGGGATTCCAACTGGTCGAGCGGTTTGACCGTTTGGGATTTTCTGCACAAAACCTTTCGTGACGACCGAGAACAAAGCGAAATTCAAATCGGCATTAAAAGTTTCGATTCGCCTGCCAATGTGAGCTTGCCGAAAATGCTCGCCTTGCCGTTTGTCGATTAAAACGCGTTTTTCAGAATGAGATTTTATTTGTTCCCAACGCTGCGAAATTCGACGCCCGAATAAAAAAGCAATATGGCAATAATAATGTGGTAATATTGCCGGATTTCTTACGCGCCGGAATTTTAATCGTCCGTTGACGATTTTGCCGCACCAGGATTTTTTCTTCCCGAACCGCTTTTATTGCCGCCGTCTTGTTTATTAACCGTCGCCCAAGCGCGTTTTTCGGCTTCTTCCTCGGACAGACCGCTTTTTTCGTAGCTTTCCTCTATGTGTTCGGCTTGGCGCTTTTGCTTATCCATATATTTATCTTTGTCTCCGCGCGGCATAATTTTTCTCTCCCTTAAACGATTCTAAAAAATACTGACAGATTTTTTTCGCACCGACCGTTTTAGCCGGGCGAATACGCCGGAAAAATCTCGCGCTTCAATCGATTCGGTTCGGGTTGTCGAAACCGCCGTTATTTTATCTTCGGTTTGAATGTTCTCCGGCGCGCTTAATTCGTTTTTTAACGGAAAAACACCGGAATCCGTCTTCAAATTTTGTGCTTTAGCTTTAGTCATCTTCTGCGCCCTCCGTATCCGTAAATCTTACCGTTCGGCGATATAAATACCGGGTTTTCACTACAATTCCTTAATTTTCACGATGTTCAATAATCACATAAAACAATGAAAATTAAAAGTTTTTATTGAGCGCTGCGGCTTAATTTTCTGTTAATTTTATTGACACGATACAAGTCATTTAGTAGCCTCGACATATAAAATCAGAAATCCAATCAAGAGGAATTTTTTTCAAATTTGAGCAACTTAAAAAAAATCGAACTTCCGCCGCAGGGCTTAAAAACTCTTTTCGGCGTCCAGGACCAAAACATCAAATACCTCGAAACACTTCTCGACATCACAATCGGCGCGCGCGGCAACGAAATTCTGCTTGACGGCGACCCGAACGACATCGAAACCGTCGAACAAATCCTAAACGATTTCGCCGAACTTTTTGCCGTCGGCAACGCTTTTTCGGACAAGGAACTGCGCGACGCCTTCAAACAAATCGCCGAAGACCGCACCTATTCGCTCAAAGATTATTTTACGAAATCGCGCTTTAACCCGTCGGGCAAAAAACAGGTTACGGCGAAAACGGCGAATCAAAGGAAATATATCGACGCCATAATGAACAACGATTTAACTTTCGGCATCGGTCCCGCCGGAACGGGAAAATCTTTTCTCGCCGTCGCTCTCGCTGTCAATGCGCTTTTTCAAAAACAGGTTTCGCGCATAATTTTAACCAGACCGGCGGTCGAAGCCGGAGAAAAATTAGGTTTTCTGCCCGGCGATTTGCAGGACAAAGTTGACCCTTACCTGCGCCCGCTCTACGACGCGCTGTTTGATTTGGTTGACGGCGAGCGCGTCGCAAAAATGCTCGAAAAACGAATCATCGAAGTCGCGCCGCTGGCATTTATGCGCGGGCGTTCAATGCCTTTAGACAGCTCATTAATGACGCCTAGCGGTTGGCGCAAAATGGGCGATATAAAAGTCGGCGATGATGTCGTCGGCTCAGACGGCAAAGCGACAGAGGTCATCGGCGTTTTTCCGCAAGGTAATAGGAAAGTTTATCGCTTGACAATGACGGACGGTTCGAGCGCAATTGCCTGCGCCGAGCATTTGTGGCAAGTCAAAACTCTGGAAGACAAACGGCGGGACAAACCGGCGCGCATTTTGGAAACTCAAGAGATGATTGGCAATTTCCGGCGCAATAATCAATATCGTTATGAGTTGCCGATGCTTTCCGCGCCTGTCGAATTCGCCGATAGAGAAGTATCGATTGAGCCTTACGCGCTCGGTTTATTGTTGGGCGACGGCTGTATTTCGGATAAAACTTCGCCGTCATTCTGCACGACTGACGCCGAATTAATTTCGTCTTTGGAAGTTGCGCTCACCGATATGAATCTGAATTTCCGGCGCAAAGCGGCGATTGATTATGTTATTACAAATCCGCAAGCCGGACGCGGCGGAAATAAATTTGCCGTCATTCGCAATCCGCTGACGCAGGCGTTGAGAGATTTAAGTTTAGCCGGAACAAAATCGGCGACGAAATTTATTCCCGAAAATTATCTTTACAACAGCGCGTCGGCGCGTCTTGCCGTTCTGCAGGGTTTGTTGGACACGGACGGCGGACCTGTTACGCAGAAAAACCGAACTTGCCGCATCCAATACACGACGACTTCAGGAAGATTAAAAAACGACGTGATTTTTCTCGTTCGCTCACTCGGCGGCGTCGCTTACTGCCGCAAACGCCAAATCGAAGGACGCAAGCCCGGATTTGCAAACGGTCGGGAAGTCGGCTATCGAAACGACGCATACGTTTTGGACATTCGCCTGCCCGAAAATTTAGAGCCTTTTCGCCTGAAAAGAAAAGCCGATTTATACAAAAAATTCGGCGGCGGACGCCCGATGCGTTTTATCAAAAATATAGAACTTGTCGGCGAAGCGGAAACCCAATGCATCAGCGTCGCCGCGCTCGATTCGCTTTATGTAACCGACGATTTTATTCTGACGCACAACACGCTCGCCGACGCTTTTATAATCTTAGATGA
>JALZOE010000164.1 GCA_030857325.1 Acidobacteriota bacterium | reverse complement strand
GACATCTTTCCAAAAGCCTTTTCGACGATTAAAGAAACGAAGCTGCCAATCAGGATAGCAACCGCCGTAACGTATCGCGCGATTCATATAAAACGAAAGTCGCGGGATTTTATATCCGTCGTCTAAGTCTTTAATGTCAAGATGTTTAAGCTGCAAAATCTCATCCTTTAGTTCAGGTGAAATTCGCTCGTCGGCATCGAGACTTAAAATCCAATCAAACTTCGCGTTATCGACGGCAAACTGTTTTTGTTCGGCGAAACCGAGCCATTGCCGGGTTAAAATTTTTGCGCCTGTTTCGGCGGCGATTTCTCTTGTTCGGTCGGTTGAATATGAATCGACGACTAAAATCTCATCCGCCCACGCGACCGATTCGAGTGCGGCGGCGATATTTTTTTCTTCGTTAAAAGCGATTATGCAGACGGTAATATTCACGGAATTTTATTTGAAATTAAATTTACCATAATCGGAAAATATCGAACGGCAAAATAAAAAAGTAGTTTGAATGTTTGCATTCAAACTACTTCGATTAAAATTTGATAAATCAAATTTTATGTAACTTGTGTATTGGTCAAAGCCTTTGACGAAGTGCCGATTGCGGCTTTGGCAACCGCCGCTTCCTGACGTTTTTTGCCGACGATTTTGCCGTATTCGGTCAACGCCTGCGCGACGATTTGATCCATATTATAATAGCGGTAGGTCGCTAATCTTCCGACGAATCGCACATCGGAACGCGCGTCAGCCAGAGTTTTGTATTTGGCGTAAAGGTCGGCGTTTTCCTTGCGCGGAACCGGATAATACGGGTCGCCTTCCGCCTGCGGAAATTCATAGACGACGCTCGTTTTTTTATGTTCCTGTCCCGTCAGATATTTAAACTCCGTGATGCGCGTAAACGCCTGCTCGTTCGGATAATTGACGACCGGCGCGGTTTGGAATTGTTCGGTGTCGTGCGTTTCGTGTTTAAATTCGAGCGAGCGATAGGGAAGTTTGCCGTATCGATAATTGAAAAATGAGTCAATCGGTCCGGTGTAAATCAATTCTCTGAACGGAATATCTTTGCTGATTTCCTCGTAATCGCAATTGAGCATTATTTTAATGTTCGGATTATCGAGCATTTTTTCAAACATTCTGGTGTAGCCGTGTTTCGGCATCGCCTGATACGAATCGGTAAAATAACGGTCGTCGCGCGTCGTGCGCGTCGGCACGCGCGCCGTAACGGTCGCGTCGAGTTCCGACGGGTCTAACCCCCATTGTTTGCGCGTGTAATTGCGGAAAAATTTTTCGTAAAGCTCGCGTCCGACCTTTGAGACGACGACATCTTCGGAAGTTTTAATATGCTCGCATGGTTCGGCTAAAGACGCCAGAAAATCTTCGACTTCAAACGCCGTTAAATTCAGCCCGTAAAGTTTGTTGATAGTGTCGAGATTTATCGGAATCGGCAAAAGCATTCCGTCAACCGACGCCAGAACGCGGTGTTCATAAGAGCGCCATTCGGTAAATTCCGACAAATAATCAAAAACGTCCTTTGAATTGGTATGAAAAATATGCGGACCGTATTTGTGAATTAAAATGCCGTCGTCGTTGTAATAATCAAAAGCGTTTCCGGCGATATGCGAACGTTTGTCGCAAATCAAAACCTTTTTGCCCGAACCGTTGGCCAGTCTTTCGGCAAGAACACTGCCGGCAAATCCGGCTCCCACTATCAAATAGTCAAACATAATATTTTCCCCTCGTTTAATTTAATTAAATTATGCAGAAATGCACGTAATTATTCAATAATTTAAGAAACAGCCGCACGTTTGACGGCGACTTCACTAACTAATTCCACCATCGCTCTCCAGGTATTGTCCCACGAAGTCTGCAATAGAAATCTGTCAACCTTTTCGAGCCGTTCGGCGCGGTTTTCGCTCAAAGCCTTTTCCGCCGCCGCGACAAATTCTTCGGCATTGGTCGCTATATGAACCAATCCTTTCTCGCCGTATGGACGCACGACATCTCGAATAGCGGTCGAGACGACGGGCTTGCCCGCAGCCAAAAATTCGGGCGTTTTGGTCGGACTGATAAAACGAGTCGAATCGTTTATCGCAAAAGGCATCAGCGCCGCGTCCCAACCGGAAATATAAGTAGGTAAATCGCTGTAATCTTTTTTTCCTAGATAGTGAATATTTTCGGCTTGCGGCAAATCGCTTTCCGAGATTTTTACGACCGGACCAATCATTACAAAATGCCAGTCGGGGCGCATTTCAGCCATCTGCCGTAACAGTTCCAAATCAATCCGTTCGTCAATAACTCCGATAAAACCGAGCCGCGGATGCGGAATGTCCGATTGGTCGGCGACATCTTCGGATATGTTTCTGGCTTTCTTAAAGTGCGCGACATCGATGCTCGAAGGAAACGCCCAGATGTTTTTGTGTCGGGTTCGTTTCGCTTCGTATAAACTCTGCCCGCCGGTAAAAACAACGTCGCTTTTGGCGAATAATTTTTCTTCGTTCGATAAAAGCGTCGGCGGCGCAAATTTGAAAAGCGACAGCTCGTCCATACAATCGTAAATGGTCGCCATCGGGTTAAAGTGTTCGGAAAAAGCGAGTGCCATCGGCGTGTAATACCAGAAAATATAATTTTTTATGTTCTCGTCGCGAAACATTTCGTCGAGCAGCGAGCGAATCAATCCGTCGGCGGATTTCGTTTCCGCTTCCGTTTTATTCAATTGCGGAACGGCTACAAATAATTTGTCTTCACGGGCGCTGATGTCCATAGACGAAGGCTCATCGACAAACATCGGTTCTTCGACAAAAAAAACGCGCCGCTCTTTGGCAAAACGACTCAAAAGGTGCTGCGGGCGTTGATAAACAAAATCCCAGCGCAGATGCGAAAAACAAATTAAATCAAAATCCACAAATCCGTCGTCAAAATTTAACAAAACATTTCTCCAATAAAAGTTGAATACTTATAATTCGGCGCAATAAAAACCTGTTGTTTGAATGTTAAAAAAAGATAACTACAATTAAACGGTTTGATTTATTTTACCAGCAATTATAAATTTATTATACCTTATTTTCGCGGTTTATACATGTAATGTGAAAGACATAGTGAAACTTTTAACAAAGTTTTGCCCGTTTTTATACCGCCGAATTTTGTTCGGGAGAAAAGTTTATGAGTTTGAATATATATTTGATATAATCGCTAATAGTTTATTGGTATAATTGTTTGTTTGTCATAAAAAATTGGTTTCGGTGAATCATCATTTGTATTCATCTTTTTTTTTGCGAAAATTGGCGGGTTTTTGATGACATTCGATTTTAACGAAAATAAAAATAAATCTTTGATTTAAACATCTAAAATTATGCGAAAAATATTTGCAGGCGAATTAATGGGCGGCTTCGAGTGTTCGACTCATATAAATTATGCCGGAAAACGGATTGACGTTATAAATTCGACCCGGCACGACGTTTTTGCCGAACACGACTACAGACGGCTTTTGAACATCGGAATAAAAACGGCGCGCGACGGCGTTCGCTGGCATTTGATTGAACAAAAGCCTTTTGAATACGATTTTTCGAGTGTTTCAAATCAAGTTCGGGCGGCGAAAAAAACCGGAATGCAAATCATCTGGGATTTATTTCATTACGGTTATCCGAACGATTTGGATTTATTGAGCGATGAATTTGTCGTGCGATTTACGGCGTTTTCCGAAGCCTTTACCAAATTTCTGCTCGATAACGGCGAGGAAAATCTTTTCTTTTGTCCTTTAAACGAAATTTCCTTCTACTCTTGGATTGCCGGAGAAGTCGGAGGTTTTTATCCTTTTCTGCATCATCGCGGAACCGATTTGAAGCGAAATCTGGTGCGCGCCGCAATCTCCGCCAGCCGCGCGATAAAAAATATTTGTCCCGATGCGCGCTTGATTCACACCGACCCGGCGATTCATATTACATCGGAAAACGGTAATTTCGACGAAGCCGAAATGCACCGGCGAGGACAATTTCACGCGATGGATATGTTGTGCGGAAGAACCGAGCCGGAACTCGGCGGCAAGCCGGAATATCTGGATATAATCGGATTAAATTATTATTTCAACAATCAGTGGCGAATGGAAACGGGAGAAAAGGTATTCCGCGACCATCCAGATTATCGACCGTTTCATCGGATTTTGCAGGAATATTTTGAGCGCTACAATCGTCCGATTTTAATCGCCGAAACCGGAATCGAGAACGAAGCGCGTCCCGAATGGTTTCGCTATGTCTGTGAAGAAGCGGAGACGGCGAGGGAAAACGGCGTTCCGGTCGAAGGAATTTGTCTCTACCCGATTGTTAATCATCCGGGCTGGGATGACGAACGGCATTGTCATAACGGTTTGTGGTGTTACGCCGACCAGCTTGGCAGCCGCGAAATCTATGAGCCGCTCGCCGTCGAAGTTAAAAGACAAATAATTCTTCAAAACGAAAGAGCCGAAAATACCGGTATTAAACATTTGCGGGCAAAAGCTAAATCGGCATAAATCTTTTCACGATTTACGTTCGCAAATAAACTCAAATCATTAAAGTAAAATATTAAGAGTCGAATTTTCGACTCTTAATATTTTGTCCGAAGTTTTTACTGTAATTGTTGAAAGGTCTCTATTTATCGTTCATCGGCGAATTGATTTCGATGTTGTTCAAGCGGAAGGTAGTAGAAGTCGAACGCTGCAAATCGGAAAGCGCCTTGTTGTAATCGGTTTCGGCGCGAATCTCGGAGTTGCGGGCGTTGGTCAAAGCATTTTCACGCTGGAAAAGCAAAAACGTCGTCGAGCGTCCGACTTCAAAAAGTTTGCGCTCGCCTTCGAGTTGAATTTCCGCGTTTTCACGGGCGCGTCTAGCGGTTAAAACTCTCTGGCGCGAAGTTTCGACCGCTTGGACGGCGTTGCGCACTTCGCGGATAACGATTTGCTCTTGTCGCCGTGTTTGCGCCTGTGCTTGTTCCTGCTGGATTCGCGCGCCCGCCAGATTCGCTTCGGCGGTTCGATTGCGAAATGGAAATTGAATCGTAACGCCGACCGAGTAAGTCGGCGCATCGGTGCGGAAAAGATTTCCGAGAGATTGAAACGTTCCGCCGGTTAAAGAATTAGGCAAGCCTGTAACAGGAATGAATGTTTGCGGAATTTGTTGATTTGCGGGCAGAAGTGAATTTAGACTTTGCCGAAGAATTTCCTGATTTCCGGTAAATTGTGGAACAGTTGTGCCGTCTGCTATCGTCTGCCCGCCCAAAGACAAACCGCCGAGCGAAAATGTCGAGTTTAAATCTATGCGCGGTTTGGTTTGGTTTCTGAAATAATCAATATCAATCGCGTTTATTTCACGTTGAAGACGAAGGCGGCTTAATTCCGGGCGATTGTCGATGGCGTCTTTTACGGCGTCTTCGACAATTATCGGGTCGGTGCTGAAAACCGGCGCGTCGGTCGGAAGAAAGGATTGCGACCATTCCGGCGCGTTCGGCTCGCGCAGAAGCAGAGTTTTCAAAGCGTTTTCGGTAACGGAAACCTGCTGCGTTGCCAGCAAAACGTCGGATTCGCGGTTGGCAAGCTCGGTAGCGACTTCGGCGCGGGCAAGCGGCGCGGCGGCGCCGGCGGCGATTCTGGCTTCGATCTGCCGCAGATTTTCGCGTGCCAGATTCAGATTAGCCAGCCGATTCTGCTGGTCGCGCAAGGTAAAAACCAAATCCCAGTAAGAGCTTTGCACCTGCGCGATTATATCAAGCGTCTGGCGGCGGAAATCGGCGTCCGACTGCTGAAGCCGTCTGCGCTGAATTTTTATCTGGCGGCGCGTGTTGTCGATTGCAAAATCGCGGAAAAGCGGCTGCGTATAATTTACGCCGAGATTGCTGATATAAGTCGTGCTGGAAGAACTTCCCAGAGCCGAAGTTTGATTAAAAGCCGTGTTATTCTGCGAATTTCTTCCCGTCTGGCTGTTATTGAAAAACGTGCTGACGCGACCGCCGCCGCGCTCGAAAAATTTATCGAAACCGGCGTTGAGCCGGAAATCGTTGGAAGCGGTCGAACCGGTCGAAGAACTTCGCGAAAAAGTCGGCGTAACGGAAAAAATCGGGTCGTATGTTCCAAGCAGCGAGCGCAACTGCGTTTCCTGAAATCTCACGTCGGTGCGGGCAATTTCAATATCGTTGTTGTTTTCCAGAGCCTTGCGAATTGCTTCATTTAAAGAAATCGGCAGCGTCTGCGTGGTTTGGACGCCGATGCGATTTAACGATTTTGAATAATCGACGGCGGGCGAATTGTTAAATTTTTCAGCGCCGACCGGCAAATTATCATCGGTTTGAACGACAATTTCTTTTATTTCGGGTAAGTTTTGAGAAATCTGCGGCGCAGAGT
>JALZOE010000590.1 GCA_030857325.1 Acidobacteriota bacterium | reverse complement strand
TTATGGAAGCGGCGAATCGTGGCGCGTTCGAGGCGGGAAAAGTTTCGGTCGGCTGCAACATCGAACTGCCGTTCGAGCAGAGCGCGAATCCGTATCAAACACGTTCGCTTACATTTAAATACTTTTTCGTCCGCAAGACGATGTTTATCAAATACAGCAACGCCTACGTGATTTTCCCCGGCGGTTTCGGCACGATGGACGAGCTTTTTGAAGCCCTGACGCTCATTCAAACGCGTAAAATCCGCAACTTTCCGATTGTGCTTTTCAATTCGCAATACTGGCGCGGAATGCTCGCGTGGATTACTTCGATGATGCTCAATGAAAAAAACATCAACCCGGAAGATTTGGGCTTGATGCATCTGACCGATTCGCCGAAGGACGCGGTTGATTTTATCGTGAAAACTTTTGAAGAATCGGGAAACGGCGACGCGAAAAAATAATAGCGTTTATTCGAGCGAATCTTTTATCCAATTAAAATAGTTTTCGGAAACGTCTGCGGCTTTGAGCGCGGCGATTTCGGGCGTTTCGTAACTGTGATTGGCTTGGATAAATTTCGCAAGCACGTCAAATTTTTCGGGCAGAGTTTTGATTAAAAGCAGATGTTCGGATTCTTTTTGAACCGCGCCGTCCCAAAAATAAACGGATTTCATCTGCGGCAAAATCTGCACACAAGCGGCGAGCTTTTCTGCCACGATTTTTTCGGCTAAATCTTCGGCTTCGCGTTCATTCGGCGTCGTCGTTAAAACAACCAGCATAAAAAGTTTATAGAGTTCGTAGAGTTTATAGAGTAAAAAGTTTGGAGAGCGAAAAACTTTCTACTCTATAAACTCTACGAACTCTTTACTTTGTCTTTAAAACTTCGTCATACTCGCCGCTTTCGACCCATTTCAAAATTTCCGAAACGCGCCAGATCGGGAACGGGTGCGACAAACCGGCGTTTAAGATGTCAGCCCAGAATTTATCGAGCTTTTTCTCGTCGTAATTTTTCTGAAATTCGCGCGCCTGTTCTAAAAACTGGTCGTAATCCATCTTATAAGCGAAAGTTCCGCCCGCCAGCTTCATCATCGTTTTGCCGATAACGTGCGGGTCTTGCGCGACTAACAAAGCGGCGCGGTCGCAGGATAATTCGGCGCGCCGCATCCACGCCAGAAGCGCGCCGCGCATCGAAGCGGTCAGCAGTTCTTTGATAATTCCGGCAATCGGCAGAGACGCGAGCGGAATGGTCGCAACCGCTAAAATCAACTGCGCCGCCGTTAGATAAAGAACGTGTTCGGCATGAATATGCCCGACTTCGTGCGCGATGACGGCGAGTGTTTCTTCGTCGTTCAGTCGTTCAAGCAAACCCGAATGCATCACGATAATCGGCTTTTCGACGCCGCCCGTAAAAGCGTTGACGGTCGGATTCTGCTGGATGAAAAAATCCGGCATATCGACGCCCAAAGTCGTGCAGGCGATTTGCAGCTTGGCGTGTAAATCCGGGCATTGTTTCGGCGTAACCTGCACGGCGCTCGCCATAAACGTAACGCGAATCGCCGATTCGCCCGTTACGGTTAAAAGTTTTTTCAGCGCCGTGTCGATACCGGGAATCGCCCGCAGAGCGGCAAGCGCTTTGCTGTCCGACGGGTGAATATAATCGTGCTTGCTCAAATCGGCAAACTTTTTATGTCCGGCGTTCGAGAGCGGCAAACGACAGCGCCCGCAGACGGCTTCATCGTTTTTGTAATCTTCCTTGACGTTGTTTTTCTGCCCGCAGTAGCGGCATCGAACGCTGTATTTTTCGGCAATCGCGCCGGTTGAATTTTGTTTTGGCATAATTAAATTTTAGATAGATACTTCGGATAATTCAAATACGAATCGTTTGATGTCTCAAACGCCGGACGAGTGCGAAAAGTTTTCGGTGATATTTTTTGTAAAATCAACGCGCCAATCGAACAGCGAACGGTTAAAATTTGCTTTACAAAAATCGGCGCGCTTTTCTTAATTTTTTATTTTTTCGCCGTTCGTATCGAAACAGGTGTTTGCGATTGTGACGAAATTCGCGCTTTCCTTAAAACCGTAATCCTC
>JALZOE010000589.1 GCA_030857325.1 Acidobacteriota bacterium | reverse complement strand
AAATATATCGCCCGTCGGCTCGAATCCTGCGTTCGCACCGGCGATTTGGTGGCTCGGCTCGGCGGCGACGAATTCGTTATTCTGCTCGGCGAACTTGCCGAAACCGGCGAAGCGCTGCTGGTCGCCGAACGCATTCAAAACGACTTAAAGCATTCGTTCGACTTGGGCGGCGGCGAGATTTTTATAACCACCAGCATCGGCATCGCGCTCAGCACCGCCGGACACGAAAAAGCGGACGATATGCTGCGCGACGCCGACATCGCGATGTATCACGCCAAGGCGAAAGGCAAGGCGCAGTATCAGGTTTTCGACCAGGCGATGCGCGAGCGGGCGGTTATGCAGTTGCAGTTTGAAACCGAAATGCGCCGCGCGCTCGAACACGGCGAATTTTGTCTTCATTACCAGCCGATAATCAATCTCGAAACAAACAATCTCGTTGGGTTTGAAGCGCTCGTCCGCTGGAAACATCCGACGCGCGGAACGATTGAGCCGAAGGAATTTATTGCGACGGCGGAGGAAAACCGCCTTATTCTGCCGCTCGGAAAATGGATTTTGTATGAAAGCTGCCGCCAACTGCGCGAGTGGCAGAACAATAACGCGCTGGCATTGGCTTTGATGGTCAGCGTCAATCTTTCGTGCAAGCAGTTTCTGCAATTCGACCTCGCCGAACAAGTCGCCGCCGCGCTCAGAGCGACCGGGCTTAATCCGTCTTGTCTGAAACTGGAAATTACCGAAAGCCATATCATGGAAAACACCGAGATGGCGATAGCGATGCTCAATCATCTGCGCGCGCTCGGCGTCGAGATAAGTCTCGACGATTTCGGCACCGGCTATTCTTCCCTGAGTTACCTGCACCGTTTTCCCGTCGATTATTTGAAGATTGACCGCTCGTTCGTCAACCGGATGATGGAAAGCAAGGAAAACGGGGAAATCGTCCACACGATTATCAGGCTCGCTCAAAATCTGAAGATGAAGGTCATCGCCGAAGGCGTCGAAACCGCCGAACAACTCGCGCGGCTCAACCAATTAAATTGCGAATACGGACAGGGATATTTATTTTCAAAACCGCTCGAACCGGGCGGCACCGAAACTTTTATAAACGAAAATCTTGAAAATTCGTCCTTTCTAGCGAACCCGCCGATAATCAATCTGGAGTTGAACGCCTAAAGCGGCAAATGTTATTCTGCCGAATCGTATAAATTAAACGGCTTGTCCGGCGGCAAAGCCCGAAGCCCACGCCCACTGAAAATTATAACCGCCGAGCCAGCCGGTAACGTCGATGACTTCGCCGATAAAATAAAGTCCCGGAACTCGTTTCGCTTCCATCGTCTGCGATGAAAGCTCATTAGTTGAGACACCGCCGAGCGTAACCTCAGCTTTATTAAAGCCTTCGGTTTCGCCGAAAAACACTCGCCAGTCGTTAAGCGTTTCAGCCGTTTTTTCGATTTCCTTTTTTCCTAATCGATTGAGCGGTTTATTTGAAAAATTTCGTTCGGTAAAAATTTCCGAGAAACGATCCGGCAGAAACTGACCCAAAAAATTATCGAGCATTTGCCGTTTTTCACCGTTGTTTTCAAGCAGTTCAAGCGCGTTAGCCGTCGGCATTAAATCAATCGAAACAGCTTTATCTTTGCGCCAGTAATTCGAGATTTGCAAAACGGCGGGACCGGAAAGACCGCGATGCGTAAACAGAATATTTTCCCGAAATGTTTGTTTGCCGCACGAAATATTAGCGTCAATAGAAACGCCCGCCAGATTTTTATAATTTCCCGCGACTTTGGCAAAAACGAGCGGAACTAACGCCGGGCGCGTCTCGACAATTTTTAATCCAAATTCTCTCGCAATCCTGTAGCCGAAATCAGTTGCGCCGATTTTCGCAAATGAAAGTCCGCCGGTTGCGATAACCAAACTTTCGCTTGTAAAAACGCCTTGACTGGTTTCAACCATAAAAGAATCGCCTTTTTCAATATTTTTAATTGAACAATTCGCGCGGATTTCGACTTTCGCCGCCCGGCATTCTTCCAAAAGCATTTCGACAATCAGGCGCGCCGATTCGCGGCAGAAAAGCTGTCC
>JALZOE010000588.1 GCA_030857325.1 Acidobacteriota bacterium | reverse complement strand
GTTCAACCGTTACCGCGCCCGCGCCAGATAAGGGAACGGTTACGCTCGACGCGAAAATTGTAACCAATTCCGGCGTTCAGCCGGTTAGAGCCGAAAGATTTTATCTGCTCGATAAGGATTTGGAAAGCATTTTGAGCGAAGCCGATATTGAAGACGAAACCGGACAAGGCTTAATCAACGCTTACGGTTTGGCGGTCGTCTATCCGAGCCGCTACGCCGACACCAATAAAAAAGTCGCCAGCGCCATCGCTAAGCATATAGTTTACAGAGCGCAGACCGACGCGAGCGGACGCGCGTCGATGAAGGACGTCAAACCCGACAGCTATTACCTTTACGGCATTACGAAAACCGGCACCGGTTTTGCCGTGTGGAGTTCGCCCGTTAACATCAACCCGGGACAAAACGAGCTTAATTTATCGCCTGCGCGATTGACGGAAATTTCGCAGTAAATTTTTGTTACACGGTTTGTTAATAAAAAAGCGGCGGAGAATAATTCTCCGCCGCTTTTTTATAATTTTAATTGTCGAACAGCAAACGGCAGGTTAATTTGTAACACTTTGCCTGACTTGTCTAAGCCGTGCGCGTCAGAAGACCGAGTTCGTAACCGATTTCTTCGAGTTCTTCGCGCGTCAAAACGACGCCTTCGGGCGCGCGTTTTTTGAGTTGAAAAACAAGCGCGACATCTTCTGTCGTCTGTTTAAAGTCGATGCGGTTCGGCGGCACGGGAAATTTCAGCAGGCGCGTCATCAGTTCGGCAGTCGCCGCGTGTCCGATTGCCGAACTGATTTTGCGGTTTGAAGCGTGAAACTCGCCGACGATTTCGCGTGCTTCTTTAAGCAGCAGTTTTTGAAATTCAAACGCGCCGTGCGCGGTGATAATCGCCGCGTTCAAAAACGTCAGGCATTTGGCATTTGCAGGAATCTTGTTCATTTCGTCAATCGATTTTCGCCAGCGTAAACCTTTGCGTTACAATTGTTTAGTGTCGCAAAGCAACGCAAAGGGCGCAAATTGTATTTCAATCAGACGCCGTAGAGTCTTAATTTAAACTCGTCGCCGGTCGTGTAAAGCTCGGTGCGTTTGCCGGAAAATCGCTGCGATTGGCGCAGCAGCATCGGCAGACCGCCTTTCGGAACGCTCGTTCCGTATTCTCTTTTGGTGAAAACGGCGGCAATCTGCGGATTTAATTGCTGCGTGATGCCGTAGCGAATAGCGCGCGAGGCGGGCGGCGCGAAACCGTTTGTGCGGCGCGGATTGATTATTTCAACCGCGCTGTCGAAAATCGAAATGCGCGTCAGCACGTCGGCAATCGCCAAATCGCGGTGAATTAAAGCGTTGGCAACCGCTTCGCGCACGGCGTAAAGATGATATTCGGCGCGTTTCTGAACGGGCGAATCGTAATTTAAAGACTTACTCGGCTTGTCTTTTCGCAAATCGCAGTAACGCGCCAGAAATTGCAGAGCCGATTCGTAGAGCGACAAAAGATTTCCGTTCGTCTCGACTTTTTCGATAACGTCCGCGCCTGTGTTTTCGCCCGCGTAACGCACGAACGTAACGCTTGAGCGCGGAACAATTTCGGCGACTTTTTCATTTTTCCCGAACAGCAGAATGCCCGCGATTGTCGGCAGAAAATCTTCCGCGTTGCCGACGGCGAGCAGCAAATCCTTTTTCAAAAAATTCGCCGTTTGATATAGATTTGTGTTAGGCGCGTCGTCGCCGAACGCGCTTGCAAAACTCCACAGCAGCGCGTCGTCGAAATCGGTTTCCGCAAAATCGACAATCGGAATATTTTCGTAACCGAGCGGGCGGATTTCGTCGAGCCAGTTTGAAAGTTCGTGGCGCGCGATTTCGAGTTTTTCCTCGCCGATGCGAATGTAAAATCTGCCGTCTCGCGTCCGATACGGGCGGCGTTTGCCGTTAATTTCAAGCACGACGACGCGCCTGCCGTTATCGAATGACATAATATCGATAAGCGGCAGAATCGGCGGGAAAATTTCCTCGCGGCAGATGCGCGTCAATTCTTCTTGCACGGTTTCGGGATAGGCGACACCTTCGATTTTCAGCTGGTCGGTGATGCCGAAA
>JALZOE010000587.1 GCA_030857325.1 Acidobacteriota bacterium | reverse complement strand
GGGTTAATCTGAAAAAGTCCGTCGTTTATCCCGAACGGCGGACTTTTTCTTTTGAAATTTATCGGCAAATTCGACGGAAAATATATTTTTTCGAGTTGTTAAAACGTCGCGTCTGCGCTATATTTTCATTTCCGACTGCGGAGGATTAGGCTAATTGGTAAGTCAGTAGTCTTGAAAACTACCGCGAGTAATCGCTTGGGGGTTCGAGTCCCTCATCCTCCGCCACTTCAATTTTGGATTTTAGATTTGCGATTTTGGATTTGTCCGAAGTCGCATTTTTATTTCATTCTCCGAAATTCATTTTATATAATTCCGTGTTTTGTAAAATTTTTGTTGATTTAATTTTCAATTTCGGTATAACCTTTAAATGAAAAACTGAATGAAGATTCATTCATATTAACAATTCAAAATCGTTATGTCTCGTCTAAATCGCACAAATGGTCAAGCACGCGCCGTCGTTTCCGATAAACGCGCGGCGATATTACGCGCGGCGATAAAAGTTTTCGCTCAAAAAGGTTACTTTAACTCGAAAGTCGCTGATATTGCGGGCGCGGCGGGAATCGCCGACGGCACGGTTTATCTTTATTTCAAAAGCAAGGACGAGATTCTGCATTCGATTTTCGACCGCGCGATGGAAGAATTTATCGGCGAAGGCAAAAGAAAAATCGCCGACATTGCCGAACCTGCCGAACGACTGCGGCGCATCGCGCAGCTTCACCTCGAAAAACTCGGCGACGACCGTGATTTGGCAATCGTCTTTCAAGTCGAGCTGCGCGGCTCGACCAAGTTTATGGAAGAATTTTCCGCCGCCGGTTTCGCCGAATATTTGAGTATTATTCGCCAAACGATTGAAGACGGACAAAAAACGGGCGCGTTTCGCAAAGATTTGAACGCGACCGTCTGCTCGAAAATTCTTTTCGGCGCGCTCGACGAAATGGTTACAAACTGGATTTTGTCAAAAAATCATTATCCGCTCGCGCCCATCGCGGACGAAGTTTTGAAGGTTTTTTTCGGCGGAGTAATTGCCTGATGCCAATTGAGATAAACAAAGAAATAAAGCGTTGGGTGCAGAAATTTCCGATGTCTGCGGACGCGCCGAAAACACTCGCCGAACTTTTCCTGAAAGGCGCGACCGGCTGCAATCGCGCCGACGCTCTCAATTACAAAAAAGACGGCGTTTGGCACAAAATTTCTTCGACTGAAATGATTTCCCGCGCCGAAAATATCGCGCTCGGTTTGTATTCTCTCGGAATCGGCAAAGGCGACCGCGTTGCGCTGCTGGCGGCAAATTCGCCCGAATGGACTTTGACCGACGCGGGCTGTCAAATGTCCGGCGTTATCGACGTTCCGATTTATACGACGCTCGCCTCCGACGCGATTTGCTACATCGTCAACGATTCGGGCGCGCGCATTTTTTTTCTGCAAAACCGGGAAGTTTTCGAGCGCGTCAGGGAAATTCTGCCGAAGTGCGAAACTTTGGAAAAGCTCGTATTTTTCGAGACGGAAACAGATTTGCCGGAAAATGTCATTTCACTCAGCGATTTAGAAAAAAACGGCGCGAAAATAAAAACCGAAAATTCCGAATTGATAAAAAATCTGGCAGGCGCAATCGAGTCGCAGGATGTGGCGACGCTGATTTACACTTCGGGGACGACGGGCGAGCCGAAAGGCGTAATGCTTTCGCACGCCAATTTGATTGCCAACGTCATCAACGCGGGCGCGGATTTCTCCTTTTCGTCAAAAGACGTGCCGATTTCGATTTTACCGCTTTCGCACGTTTTCGAGCGTTCGGGAATGTATCTCTATATTTACAACGGAATGGCGGTTCATTACGCCGAATCGATTGAACGAGCGGCGGACAATCTGCTCGAAGTGCGACCGACGATTTTTGCCGGCGTCCCGCGCATCTTTGAAAAGGCTTACGCCAAAGCGAAGGTAAAAGCGGCGCAACAAAGCCCGATTAAAGAGAAAATTTTCGATTGGGCGATTGAAATCGGCAAAAGCTATGCTTATAAACTCGAACGCAAACAACCCGTTCCGCGCTTTTTAGCCGCCAAACACAGCATCGCCGACCGTCTGGTTT
>JALZOE010000586.1 GCA_030857325.1 Acidobacteriota bacterium | reverse complement strand
AAAACCGCCGACGGCGCGAAAGTCGTCACGGTCGAATCGAAGGGCAAAACTCTTGAAATCGAAGCTGACGAAATTTTAGCGGCGGTCGGTCGCCAGCCGAATGTAGACGGTTTAGACCTTGAAAAGGCGGGTGTTGAATTCGATAAAAAGCAGATAAAAACAAATGATTTTTTGCAAACTTCTCAAAAACACATTTTTGCGGCGGGCGACGTGACCGCGCATTTTCAATTTACGCACATGGCGGATTACGAAGCGCAAATCGTTATCCAAAACGCTTTCGTGCCGTTTCCGTTCAAAAAGAAAACCGATTTCCGTGTCGTGCCGTGGGCGACTTTTACCGACCCGGAAATCGGGCGTGTCGGATTGACGGAAAAGGAAGCGCGCGAAAAATACGGCGACGAAAAGGTGAAAGTTTATAAAATTTCTTTCGCCGAAAACGACCGCGCCCAGACCGAAAGCGCGCCCGAGGGATTTGCCAAAATCGTGACAAAAAATGGAAAAATAGTCGGCGCGACGTTGGTCGGCAGCCACGCCGGAGAATTGATTCACGAATTCGTCTGGGCGATGAAAGAAAATTTAAAAGTATCGGATTTAAATAAAATTATCCGCGTTTACCCGACTCTGGCGAAAATCACGCAGGCGGTCGGAACGGAAGCCACTCTGGAAACTCTGAAATCACCGTTTGCGAGGAAATGGTTCGGGCGGTACCTGCGGTTTTGGCGTTAACTATTTTTAAGAAACCGTTCCGCCGCATGAAGAACCAGCTCCGGCGGTGCAGCCGAAACAATGATTTGCCGTGACAATTTGCCGGTTTTTGAGTTTTTCCAAATCAAAATCAAAAATCGTCTGCGGCGCTCGCTTATCAACCGCCAGTTCGAGCATTTGATTGAAATCGCAGTCGTAAAGTTTTCCCGTCCAATCTACGCTGATTAAATTTTTGCACATCAGCCCAGAAACAGTTGTCGGATTAAATGCCTGAACGAGTTTCCGCATATACGATTCTTCGTTTTTTGTACGCCTGAGCCAATCGAGATAACGAGCAATCGGCATATTTGTTATCGTATAGAGATCGTTGAATGAAATATCGTAGCGCTGTTTTAATTCGCGGCGGAAATCGGCTTCGATTGCCGATTGTTCGGGCGGCAGATATGCTCCCACCGGATTGTAAACCAAATTTAAAACTAGATCTTCATCAATTCCGTAACCGACCGCGTTTAATTTCTTCAGGGCTGTGATGCTCTTTTCAAAAACGCCCTTTCCGCGCTGCGCGTCCGTTTGCGTCGGAAGAAAATACGGCAGAGAGCAAACGACTTCAACGGCATTTTCCGCGAAAAATTCGGGCAAATTTGTTTGCCCCTCCTCGAACATCACGGTCAAATTGTGGCGAACGATAACTTGGGCGCCGATTTTGCGGGCTTCCGCCACGAAATAACGAAAATCGGGAACCATTTCCGGCGCGCCGCCGGTTATGTCGAGCGTCGGGATTTTAAAATCACCGAGCGCCTTCAAACAAGCATCAACCACTGCGCGGGATATGATTTCCGTGCGAATCGGACTGGCATCAACATGACAATGTTTGCATGCCTGATTGCAGAGTTTGCCGACATTGACCTGCAAAATATCAATGCCGGCGGCACTCAATTTAGCTCCGCCGAGTTTTTCGTCAAAATTGACGGGCGAATTCGGCAGCGCCGATTGTCCTTTTCTAGTGATTTGAATTGTCGCTGTCTGCATATTTTAGATCAAAATCTATTCGGCATTTTTGTGAGAGTTGAACCATCGTCCCCAAGTCGGCAAAACCAGCCGGAAACAGAATCAATCAGGAAAAAGCTAAATTCCGTCTATTGACAAAATCAACAGCACGAATCTGAATCTCCGCATGCGCCCCCAGATAAATCCGTTAAGATGTATTCCAAGCCTTTTGTTTCGCGCGGGCTGCGTTTGGCAGTTCTTCTGCAATCAAATTCCTTGGCGTCTTCCAGAGCCATGTTTTCAATCGGCTCGACCGCGATAATATCCTTTGAATACGGCTCTTTGTTATAAATCTGCAAAGTTTTGTCGCACACCGCCATCCTTGCGCCGCGC
>JALZOE010000585.1 GCA_030857325.1 Acidobacteriota bacterium | reverse complement strand
AATCTCTGCCTTCGCGGAATTTTTTGTCGAAATCATCTTGATTAATAGTTTCAATTTCAGACTCGGGTAGATTCGCCGCAAAAGCAAAAGCGGTTTCCGGCATTACGGCGGTATAAAATATGAATAAAATCAATGATGCCGGGAGAATTTTATGAATTGATTTGTATAAATGCATTCCGTTTTTCATTATTATTAATCCTCTTGTTGAGAACCTTCTTTCGTTCAAATTAGTAAGAGCGAAACTTGTAAAAATGCCTTACTTTCGGCAATTAATAAACTTGTAAGCTGGCGATAATGTTTTGATTTTCAACGCGCTCCCGGATGTTCAGCACTTTATCCGGCGCCGGATGACTTTCAAGATTAGCGATGTCCAAAAGATACGGCTCGACTCGGCTCAGCAATTCTTCGGCGTAGAAAACGCCGTAATTTTCAGCTTCGCGCCTGAGACGCGCGTTTTTATCGAGAAGTCGGCGGGCTTGCCCTTTTTCGTATTCAACGTCGAATGTATCGGCGTTTTCGATTGCCCGCGCGTTTCTGAACGAGCGCAGCAGCAGCTCGACTTTTTCGATTTGCCCGGCAACTTCCCTTTCGAGATTTCTCAAGCGCGCGCTTTGCAATCGCTCTTCTTCATTTAATAGGTTTTTACTCGCCGGATTTTTCACCGCGACTGCCGAAACTATTTTTTTCTCGTTTTTTTCAATTTCGGGAATTGTTTTCCGCTCGATTTTCACGGGCTCGGCGGCGACTGTTTTTTTAACTGCGACGGAAATGCCTTTTGGCTTTAAAGTTTCGGATTTACTGTCGAAATTGTTGTTTCTCCCAACGGTATTATTTCTGCCATTATGGATTTTCTCCGGCGAATCCATCGTTTCGCTTTTACCGGCTGGCGCCGAGTTCGGCGGCGATTGCGAATCGCCCGCTTTGATTTTCGCAACGTAACTATCGCCGCCGGTTTCAAACGCGGCGAACTTTAACCAGCCAAAACCGATTCCGAAAGCAACGAGCAAAGCCGCGCCCGCCAATGCCGGATATAAGCGCAAAAAGCCGAATATATTTGTCTTACTGACATTCGTCTTCGCCGGTGTTTTATTAACGAATACAGCTTTTTCTTTTTCCGCACCGAGTTGTGTTTGAAAGTTCGCCCACAAATCCTTCGGCGGCTCGGCGTCAAATAAATAATGCGCGTAAATTTCCTTTTCGCGTTTCAACTCTTCAAATACCGAAGCGCATTCACGACAAGCGAAAACGTGCGTATTTACTTGTTCGGCAGTCTGCTCGCTAAGCTCGCCTTCGACCAAATCGTCAATCAAATCAAGATATTTTTCGCAGTTCATCGTTTCGCCTCCAAATAAGGGCTGAGCGCGCGGCGCATTTCAAGTTTCGCGCGGTGCAAATCGGTTTTCAGCTTCGGAATCGCCGCGCCGGTAATGTCCGAGATTTCTTTGTAGCTTAAATGCTGAAGCTCTTTCAAAATAAAAACCAGCCGCTTGTCCGCGTCCAAACGAGCGAGCGCCGAACGAATCAAATGATTCAATTCCCTGCTCAAAACCTCACGGTCGGGCGGCAAATTTTTATCGTCCGCCGCGCCGAGCGATTCTATTTGCTCGCCGCTGTTCGTTCCCTCTTTACGTCGGATACGCAAAGATTTATAGACGACGTTTTTCGCAATCGCGCACAGCCAGGTTCGCAATTGCGCGTCGCCGCGCAAGCCGTGAATGCTTTTATACGCAGCCAGAAAAGTTTCCTGCGTCAATTCTTCCGCCGCGCTTCTCTCGCCGAGCATCGTGTAGATGAATTTGTAAATGAAACGCGAATGATGCTCGAAAATCACGCCGAACGCTTCGTCGTCTCCGCTTCGGGCGCGAACGATCAAATCATCCGAATCGTTCATTAAATTTTTTATCTCGCTCCTTGCCTGAAAGAGCATCGGAAAATCCATACGTTTTGAGTTCTTGAATTAGCTTACAAACGATTAGTTCCATATTTTATAAAAAGGTTTCAAATTTTCTAGGAAAAATCTTAGAAGATACGTTTTTTTGTCTGATATTGACCGAAACCCGGCGCGTAATTGCAATAAAAAGCAGAACTTG
>JALZOE010000584.1 GCA_030857325.1 Acidobacteriota bacterium | reverse complement strand
GCCCTTTTCGACCCCGTCCCAAGCCACCATTATTTTTCAACGGTTTAGGGCTGCTCGATGAGCAGTCTTTTTTTTTGCGCAGCATTTGTGCGGCAATTTATTTTGCTGCTTTATTTTGAAAAAGTATTTCCTTGAGTTCGCTTGCTGTGTCATTCCGCGTCGACAATGAAACGTGAGAACAGATGTTTAAGGTTAAAACAATTGTCGAATGTCAGAGATGCTTTTGCCATAACTTTCGGATTTATAGCCAATCGATAAAAAAAAGCATCGCGCAGGAACGGCGTATAATCATATAGACGAATCCTTTCCGAAAGTTTCGCTTTCCCGATTAGCGGCGCAGGGCGCGCAAAGAAAAAACGAAAGCATTGAAAACATCTTTAATTACACATTAACAAAAAATTCGCTTGCCCTGAAACTCTGCTATTATACCGAAACAAATTCAGGTATTTATAAACTTCAGGTGAAACAAAAATGGACATTATCTGGGAAGAACTAACTTCCGGTCTTCCTGATTCCAGACAGTTGATACACGTTATTATCCGGCTGAAAGGTCGGTGATAATTTTAACTGAAACTAAAAAACAAAGCGGATATTCAATAATTGAATATCCGCTTTGTTTTTTAGTTTTCTTTATAAGCTACGGTTTCGGTTTTTCTTCCGGCGCGGGTTCGTCGTCGTCGTCGAGAATTTTAACTTCCGAGCCGTATTTCTGATATTCCTTAAAGCGAATCACGTTGCGTGTTTCGTAAACTTCCCTTTTTTGACGAAACGTCAGGCGAACGTCCGACAGCGCGGGCAGCAAATACTTTTCATCGCTTATCGTTACCCAATCGTAATCAATCAATCTGGTCGCCGTGCGAATCGGGAAATCTTCGGGAATCTCGGTCGCCACGCTCTCGACGCGCAAAACGCGGAAGTTTTCGCGGTCAATCCAGATTTTGCCCTTCATTCCGGTTATTGCCGTATCGGTCGTGTAACCGGACGCGGTAACGCGCTGCAAAGCCTTGTCGCGTTCAATCGAATAATTAAAAACGGCGGCGCGCCGCCCGCGAATCACGTCCGTGTCGGCAATTTCAAATTTCGTTTCACTGTCCGCCTTAAAGATTTTCGCTAAAACCGTAACAAATTCTCCGGTCGAACTTGTGCCGCCGGCTTCTTCGTAGCTTCCCTTTGCCGTCGAATTCGTCTGCACAATTCCGTTGCGCGATAAAACACGATAATCTTCCTGCCCGCTGGCGCGATAATTGACGGCGACGACAAGACGGTCGAGATTGCGGAAATTATTCGTTCCGGCGTAGGCTGCAAAGCGGGCGACCTGCTGTTTAACGACGAAATCCGGCATTTCTTCGACCGCCGCCAGAGTTGCAGAGCGTGCTTTTGCCAAAATCTCGTTTGATTCCTTTTCGGTCGGCGGTTTTGCGGTCGAAGGATTTTGGCGGCGGCGTTCGGCTTCTTCGAGCGTGCGTTTAAGTTCGGCGTCGCTGCGACCTTTAGAAGTGGTCAAACCGCGCAAACCGTCGGTTAATTGAAAACCGATGCCGCGTGAGCGAATCGCTTCGATAATCACGTCTTTTTTAGCAGGCGATTTCTGCAAATCGTAGAGCATTTTAACGTATTCGGCTTGCGTCAAAGGTTTTTGAGCGGTTTCCTGCGCGAAGGCGAAACTCGTCGAAAATAAAATTAAAAATACGGAGATTACTTTTTTCATCGGTTCATTACAGATGCCGTAAAACTTTTAGACGTTTGCCCGCGTGAAAGAGAAATTGTATTTAAAGCAAAAGCGGAGACGAGCAATAAATGCTTTGTCTCCGCCGTTCGTTATAAAAAATTGCAAACTATAAAAAAACGAAATCTAATTAACCCATTCTTCTTCGTAGTTTAGCTGCCAATGTCTGGTTACCCAATTTTGGGCGGCAGATAAAGCGTCGTTCTGCCATTTTTTCAGATTGTCCATAATCGAAAGCGACGCCAGCATTTTACTCGGGTCGCGCTGAACGCGTATAACGTGCGTCGGCACTTCGATAATGGTATTTTCCTCGTCGAAAATCCGCAGTTGAACCGTGCTTCCGACCGGCGGCAGAATCTCTAGAT
>JALZOE010000163.1 GCA_030857325.1 Acidobacteriota bacterium | reverse complement strand
GACAATAAAGCATTATATTTTTGGCGATTGCCGCGGCTGATATTTGTTTGAAATCTCTCGAAGCGAAACCGAAAACTTTCCGGCAGGCGCAATACGGAAAAATACATTTAATCGCCGCGGATTTTCAATAAATAAACTTTGACAAATGAAACTAATTTTTGCGCGCGGCGGCTAATTTGTCCGCCAGCGCGGTTTTTTCCCCGCCGAGCAGAACGGCTTGCTGATAGAGGCGCGCCGCGTCCTTGTTTTTGCCGCGAATCGCGAAACCGTCGCCGACCAGTTCAAAATCCTGTGCGAGCCGTTTTTTCTCGTTCGGCGAAACCATCTTTAAAGCCTTCATCAAGTATTTTTCCGAATCGTCGAATTTTTCGCGGCGCAGGAAAAGCGAGTCGAGAAGCGAATAGGAAACAAATGAATTCGGGCTGACATCGGCGCTTTTTTTCAAAACCTTTTCGGCTTCCTCGTAACTGCCGCGCGTCGTCAGAGCGCGACCGAGCAGGTTGAGCGCCGTCGGATTTTTCGGGTCTTGCCGCAGAGCCTGACGCAGAAGCTGTTCGGAATCCAAGTAGCGCTGCTGCGACTGCATTACGTCCGCCACCAAAATCATCGTCGGCACGTCCGCCGAAAGCTGAACGGCGGTTCGGTAAGCGGCGGAAGATTCGTTATTCAAGCCTTTGCGCCGCAAAAGTCTGCCCAGGTGCGCGTAGGCGAGCGCGAAATTCGGCTCAAGCTCGATTGCCTTGCGGTAAGCGTTTTGCGTTTCGTCGTCGATAACGCCGCGCAGTTCGAGCGCGACTCCGAACTGGTCGAAAGCGACCGCGTTCGTCGGGTCGATGCTGATTGCCCGGCGCGCCGCTTCTTCCGCCTCGGCGTATCTGTCCGCCAAATCCGTGTCGCTAATCGGCTGCGTTAAAACAAAGCTCAAGGCTATATAAGCGTCCGCGCTGCTCGGTTCGAGCTGAATGGCGGCGCGATACGCGCGCTCGGCTTCTTCCCATCGCTGCTGGTCGCTGTAGAGATTTCCCAAACCGTAAATGGTAAGTTGTTTGCTTTTCGTCATATAACTTAAAAGACGATTCTCGTCGGGAGCGCGGGCATCCTGCCCGCAAAGATTGTGCGAACAATCTTATAGTTAGTCCGAAAAGTCGGGAATAGGTTTAATTCGTCTAAGTAGAACACTTATCATTCTGATGTCAATCATTGCCTCGCTTGACTCGGTTTTTAGTTCATAATCCTTGACCAATCGCCGCGCTCCGGTCAGCCAACCAAAGGTTCTTTCCACGACCCACCGCCGGGCTAACAATTGCCAGCCTTTGACTCCTTCCTTTTTCTTGACTTCTTCGAATTTTAGCCCGTGTTCTTTTTCGATTTTTTTCTGCCACGCCTCTCCATTATACGTTCCGTCCACCCACACTAACTCCAATTTCTCTCCGGCTTGCCCTTTGATTTTCAGCACTTTCTCGGCTCCTTCGTGGTCGCTCGCGCCCGCTCTGGCGGGCGACTGCCGCTATCGGCAAGCCTTCGGTATCAACCAGCACATGCCGCTTTCTGCCCACAACTTTTTTTTCCGCCGTCATAACTCTTTTCTTCAGCGCAATACCTGCCTGTTTTGACGCTCTGCGAATCCAAACTACCGGCTGTCGGCTGACTTTTACGTCCCTTTGGCGCTCGTTCGATTTGGCGCAACGGCTCATAAATCGCCTTCGACAAACCATTTTCCCGCCAGAGCGTAAAATAATGGTCAACGGTTTTCCACTTCGGGAACTCTCTCGGCAGCATCCGCCATTGAATCCCGGTTTTGAGCAAATAAACAATCGCATTGACAATTTGTCGAGGCGCAATTTCACGCGGTCTGCCCAAATCATTTGCCGAAGCAAAGTGATATTTGATAAAATCCCATTGTTCGTCAGTTAAACAAGTTGAATAAAGTTGCTTCATATCAAAGTTATTCTACTTATCTGGCGAACACTTTTTCAAACATCTCTCTAACCTACTGATATTACTCTCTTTACTTTTCGGACTAACTCTAAAAACGTTCGGTAAAATTCGATGTTGAATTTTATCCAAATCTTTGCGAACGCCAAAGCGCGTTCAATGCGGGCAGGATGTCCGCGCTTCCGGTAGCTGCGAGATTTTTTGTCCGTTATTTCACCACGATATTAACGAGGCGATTCGGCACGACGATAATCTTGACGATTTGCCTGCCGTCGGTGTGTTCCCTGACTTTTGCGTCCGCCAGAGCCAGCGCTTCGAGTTTTTCTTTCGGCGTTTCGGGCGCGACCGTTACGCGGGAACGCAGTTTGCCGTTGATTTGAATTGGAATCTCCAGTTCGTCGGCTTTCGCCAGATTTTCGTCCGCGACGGGAAAACGGACGTTTGAACTTAAGATTCCCGCCGCGTTTCCCGTTACCGTTTCCCAGAGTTCTTCGGAAATGTGCGGCGCATACGGCGCGAGCATCAAAATCAAACTTTGCACGGCTTCACTGACGGCAGACAAATCTTCTTTGCCTGCCTTTTCAGGCTCGATTTTAAAGTCGCCGAGCGCGTTCGACAATTCCATCAAAGCCGCTACAGGCGTGTTGAATTGAAAGCTCTCGAAATTTTCCGTGATGCGTTTTATCGTCCTGTGAGTTTTCCGGCGCAGTTTGCGGGCTTCTTCGCCGACCTCAACTTTTGAATCGAAATCTTTCGGCTGACCGCCGACCGCCGACCGCTGACTGCCTAAAACCGTGTGCCAGCGGTAAACGAACCGCCAGACGCGCTGGAGAAATCTGACCGCGCCTTCGATTCCGGTTTCCTGCCAAACCAATTCATTTTCGGCAGGCGCGGCAAACAGGGTGAAAATCCGCGCCGCGTCCGCGCCGTAAATTAAAACCATATCGTCCGGGTCAACGCCGTTATATTTCGACTTCGACATTTTTTCGACCGCAACTTTAACCGTCGAATCGTCGGCTTTCAATTTCGCGCTCAGAATTTTTCCGCGCTCGTCGCGTTCGATTTGCACTTCGTCCGGCGGAAAATAACTCGCTTTTTCTTCCGAGTAATACGATTCGCCGACGACCATTCCCTGCGTCAAAAGATTTTTTACCGGCTCGTCAAAATCGACTAAGCCGATGTCGCGCATCACTTTTGTCCAGAATCTGGTGTAAAGCAGATGCATTACGGCGTGGTCAACGCCGCCGATATACTGGTCAACCGGCAGCCAATACGCCGCAATTTTCGGGTCGAACGGCATCTCCGTGTTGCGCGGGTCGGTGTAGCGAAAGTAATACCACGTCGAATCGACAAACGTGTCCATCGTGTCGGTTTCGCGCTTTGCCGCCTCATCGCATTGCGGACAAACGGTGTCGACGAACGCCGGAACTTTCGCCAGCGGCGATTCGCCGACGCCGGTAAACGGCGCGCTTTCCGGCAACTCGACCGGCAAATTTTCATACGGCACGGGAACTGTTCCGCAGCTTTCGCAGTAAATAATCGGAATCGGCGCGCCCCAGAATCTCTGCCGCGAAATTCCCCAATCGCGCAGGCGATACGTCGTCGCCGCTTCGCCGAAATTGTTTGATTCGGTAAAATCCGTCATTTCCCTTTTCGCGCCCGCGCTCGATTTTCCCGACCACTCGCCCGAATTTATCAAAACTCCGTAATCGGTAAATGCTCTTTCGATTCGGTCTTCGGTCTTTGGTCTTTGGTCTTCAATTGTTTCTGGATTCTGGACTCTGGACTCTGGACTCTGGACTACTCGACGAATTGGCAAGCCGAACATTTGTGCAAACTCGAAATCGCGCTCGTCGTGTGCCGGAACAGACATTACCGCGCCCGTGCCGTATTCCATCATCACGTAATTACCGACCCAAACCGGCAATTTCTCGCCGCCGAACGGATTTACCGCTTTCAATCCGGTGTCAACGCCGTCTTTTTCAACTTCCTCGCCGTAATCGGTCGGTTTGGCTTTTTCGATTTTTATTTCTTCGATTTTTGTTTTTACGTCTTCTGAAAAATTACCGAAATTCGCTTCGACAATCGGATGTTCCGCCGCGACGACAATCGCGTTCGCGCCGTAAATCGTATCGATGCGCGTCGTAAAAACCTTCACCGACTGCGGACTGCGGACTGCGGACTGCGGACTTTCTTTTCGTAATTCGTCAACCTTAAACTTTGAACCTTGAACTTTGAACTCGACAAACGCGCCCTCGCTCTTTCCTATCCAATTGCGCTGCATCGTCAAAACGCGCTCCGCCCAGCCCGCTTCGATTTGATTCATTCCCTGCAGGAGTTCTTCGGCGTAAGCCGTGATTCGCAGAAACCACTGCGCGATGTCTTTCTTTTCAACCGGCGTGCCGCATCGCCAGCAGACGCCGCCCGACGCCTGCTCGTTCGATAAAGTCGTCTGGTCGCGCGGACACCAGTTGACTTTCGTCATTTTTTTATACGCCAGACCGCGCTCCAGCATTTTGAGAAAAAACCACTGGTCGAATTTATAATATTCGGGACGATGCGCCGCGATTTCCCGACTCCAATCGTAGCTGACTCCTAAACGCTGCAACTGCTCGCGCATCTGGACGATATTATCTTCGGTCCAATCGCGCGGATTAACGCCTTTTTTAATCGCCGCCTGCTCCGCCGGCTGACCGAACGAATCCCAGCCAATCGGATGCAGGACGTTGAAACCCTGAAGACGCTTATACCACGCCAGCGCGTCGCCGATTGAATAATTGCGAACGTGTCCCATATGCAGCCGACCCGACGGATACGGCAGCATCTCCAGCACGTAAAATTTTTCTTTCGTCGCATCGGCTTTTGTCTCAAAAGTTTTGTTCTCCGCCCAGCGCCGCTGCCATTTCCGTTCTATCTTCTGAGCAAAATATTTCTCGTCCATAAAATTTTCGGTTTGTATAAAAATGCTAAGTCTAGCGAATAAAAATAAATCTATCCACTTATCATTTATCAATTAAAATTTTAAGACAAATTATTGCCATAAAAAAGGCTTTGTGGTAATTTATAAAACGCGCTAATAAAGATTGCAGGAGTTTTAATCAAACGAAAGTTTTAATAATGAGAAAACAATTTTTGCCGACAGTCGAAACTTGAAATTTTAAGGTTTGCCGTTTGACTGTCTGCCCAATCGAAAAGGAGATACGGAGATGGTCAATCAAACAAACAAAAATATCGTCCGCGAAATCGATAAATTAAACGAAAGCGAAACTCTAGCCGTCGTCAGTTACATTTCCCAGATTCTCTCTCGTCGCATTTCCAAGCAAAAAGACAATTTTCAAACCGACGATTTAATCGGAACGCTCGCGGACGCCTACGAAAACAAACGCGCCCGTCAGGTTATCGATTGGGAAAAAATGCGGCGTCAAAACATTCAGCGCGCGGCGTGAGAATGCGAATTACGAATTACGAATTACGAATTACGAGAGCGCCGCGATTTTTCTCGGCTCTTGTATTTCTTTGCGCGCTTTGCGCCTTTGCGGGAAACGCTTTCGCCCAAAGCAATCTCGAATTTTTCGCCGAAACAATCCGGCGCGGAAACGTCGAGCAGAAACGCGACGCGCTTTTTCACATCAGGAATCTTGAAAATGCCGCAGCGTCCGGCGTCGCCGTTCCCGCTTTAACCGACAAATCCGAAATCGTCCGCGCAGCCGCCGCTTTTTCCGTAATATTTCTTCCGGCAGACGAAGCCGTCGCCGTTTTATCGCCGCTTTTGAACGACAAAAAAGAGTTTGTCCGGCGCGAAGCCGCTTACGCCCTCGGCAAAACGAGAAACACGAACGCCGTAAATTCTCTGCTTCGGGTTTTGCAGAAAGACAAAGTTTTGGAAGTTCGCGCCGCGTCCGTCGTCGCGCTTGGGCTTATCGGCGACGCCGCGGCGGTTTCCGAGTTGATAAAAATTTTGCAGAGAAAACCGTCGGAAAAAGAAGAATTCCTGCGGCGTTCGGCAGCGCGCTCAATCGGTCAAATCGCGCAGATTATCCAAACAAACAAAGTGAAAGTTCAAACGCCCGAAGATTTTTTACCCGATAAAAATATCTCGATTGACGAACCGAAATATCCGAATTTGATTGAAGCGTTTCCGACTTTCCGGACGGCGAACGAAACTTTAATTCAAATTCTGCAAAACCGGCGCGAAGCTGACGACGTAAAACGCGAAACGGCTTTTGCCCTGGGCGCAATCGGCGACACTTCGGCGATTCCCGTTTTGCAGTCGAATCTGGACGCGGAAGATTATTATCTGGCAGAAATCAGCCGCGAAGCTCTCCGCAAAATTACTCTACTTTCACAAATTAACAATCGGAAATAAAATATTTCAGTAATTAGTCAGAGCGCGGGCATCCTGCCCGCTATTAGAGCGCCAAAAGCGCGAACAACCGAGTTTAATTTAACGTCGTGTTTAAATAAACTCGAAATGACGCCGCTCGCGCGACGTTTGCGGGC
>JALZOE010000583.1 GCA_030857325.1 Acidobacteriota bacterium | reverse complement strand
TAATTTGTGCGCGCTCGGACGATTTCCTTAATCAGCCGAAATTCTTGTGCGGGTTTTTCTTCTCCGATTTTATACGCCGCTTGCATTTTTGCAACAATTTTTGCCGCCTGTTTCTCCGCTCGGCAAAAAAGCGTGCCGAGCGGCTCGCGCTTTTCAACTTTGTCGCCCAATTTTTTTTCGCAGGCGTACCCGACCGCGTAATCGATTCGGTCTTCAATCTTCATTCGCCCGCCGCCGATTGCGGAGATTGCCTTGCCGATTTCCGTCGTGTCAATCTCCAAAACGTAACCGCTCGCGGGCGATTCGATTTTTACTTCGAGCAAATTTTTCTCAAAAAGCAGTTCGGGCGCGTCGCAGATTTTCGGGTTGCCGCTTTGCAATTCAATGTTCTGCCGGAATTTTTCCGACGCTTCGCCCGATGCCAGAACATTTTGAATTTTCGTTTTTGAATTTTCAATCGAATCACAGATTCCGGTTAAAATTAAAATCCGCGCCGCCAGCTCGATTGATAAATCGAGCGTCGGCTGCATTTGCAAATCCGTTTCGTTTCTCAAAAGTTTCAGACATTCAAAAACTTCCAGAGCGTTGCCGACGTATTTTCCGAGCGGCTGATTCATATCGGAAATGACGGCTTCGGTTTTGACGTTAAAAGCCATTCCGGTTTCGACCAGCGCTTCGGCGAGTTTTCCGGCGTCGCTTCGACTTTGCATAAACGCTCCCGTGCCGGTTTTCACGTCCAGAACGAGTGCGTCCAAACCTTCGGCGAGTTTTTTCGACATAATCGAAGCGACGATTAACGGAATCGATTCGACGGTCGCCGTCGCGTCGCGCAGCGCGTAAAGTTTTTTGTCAGCCGGAACGATATTTTCCGTTTGCCCGGCGAGCGCAAAGCCGCATTTTTTAATTATTCGGTGAAATTCCTTTGCCGAAAGATTGACGTTGTAGCCTTCGATGGCTTCGAGTTTGTCGAGCGTTCCGCCCGTGTGTCCGAGACCGCGACCGGAAATCATCGGAACGGCGACGCCGCACGCCGCGACAATCGGCGCAACCAGCAGCGAAGTTTTATCGCCGACGCCGCCGGTCGAATGCTTATCGGCTTTGGGCGCGTCGATGTCGGAAAAATCCAGAATCTCGCCCGATTCGAGCATCGCGCTCGTCAAAGCGTTTTGCTCGGCGAGACTCAAACCGCCCATAAACATTGCCATAAGAAGCGCGGACGTTTGATAATCAGCCCAAACGCCGCCGGTTACGCCCGCGACGAAAATATACATTTCATCACTCGTTAAACTTTTGCCGTCTCGCTTTTTTCGGATGAGTTCCTGCGGATTCATTGGAAGTAACTTTACAGATTTTTTTCGGGCGGCACAATTTTTACAAAATTTTCCGCCCGAAACATTTTCTTTTTCGTCCGAATAAGCGATAATAATTTTGTTATGAGAATTAAAACCATTTTATCAATTGCCGCATTTTCAACCGCTTTTATTTTTTCAACTGCCTTTGCGGGTTTGTTTATTGATAAAAGCGAAAACCACTTAAATCAAACAATTCGCTCCGGTTACAATAGAAAACCGACAAGCTGTTTCAAAAACAGAAACAAAGCCGCGACCGCCGAAAAAATCACCGCAATTCTTGAACAGGATGACCGTAACGGCGACGTTCGTGACAGAGAGTTACGTCGTATAGACGGGTATTACACTTCGCCGTTCAAAAGCTCGTCGTTTGAACGATATGCCGACGCGACGGGCGAATACGCCGACGAATCGGGCAGCATCGAAGACGACCGCCTGCCGCGGGAATTTCAAACCGCGTGGCGCGAACATATGAAGGCGTGGCGCGATTACGCGGATTTTCTCGAAGATACAAAATCCGCCGAAGTTAGAACTTATATAGGCGAAGAAAATTACCGGGTAACGAGCAACAAATACAACACGAATATAAATCTGACGTGGTTTGAAGTTTTGCGCGTCGCCGAAAAATACGGTTCGGACTTTAAGCCGAAATACTAACGAGTAATCATTTTCAGTTTGTTTTTGAAGCGGTTGTTTGTAACAAAACAACCGCTTCCGCTTTTATGGCTTCGAGTTTTCCGACCGCATCAACC
>JALZOE010000162.1 GCA_030857325.1 Acidobacteriota bacterium | reverse complement strand
GTCGCGCCCGAAAGTTTTGAAATCGACGACGCGAGTCTGGTCAACGACACGATTACGGAAATGATTTTCGCGCCCGATTCGATTTCCGACGGCGCATATCTGGTCAATCTGCAAATCGCGCCGTTTATCGCCGACGCCGCGCCGAGCCGCCCGATTCTTTTCAAAATTTATGACAAACAAAATTGAATCGGAAAACGCAGCGAATTTTAATGGCGGCGAAACGTTCTGCACTTACTTGCTGACGATTCGCCGCGCACGTTTCGACGCCGCAGAAGCCGCAGATTTCAGAAGTTATTTCTCGTCGCTCGCCGATGCGGGATGCGAAATTCTCGTCGTTGACGGTTCGCCGTCGGATATTTTCGCCGAACACGAAAAAACGTGGCGCGGCGCGTGTCGCCACGCGGCGGTTGACCCGCAGTATAAATATCTAAACGGCAAAGTCAACGGTATTCACACCGGCGTTGCGCTCGCCGGACACAACCGTGTAATTCTCGCCGACGACGACATTCGCTACACGCCGAAAGACGTGCGGCGAATGGCTGATTTGCTCGAAAAATACGATATGGCGCGACCGCAGAATTATTTTCGCCCGCTTCCCTTTTGGGCGCGGACGGAAGCGGCGCGAATGCTGATAAACCGGGCGTGGATTAGCGAGGGCGATTATTCCGGCACGCTCGGCGTAACCCGAAACGCGATGTTCCGTTTCGGACATTACGACGGCGACGTGCTTTTCGATAACGAGGAAATCGTCCGTCATTTTCGGCTTAAAGGAGCGAAAATCAAATACGCGCGCGATTTTTTTATTTTGAAGTTGCCGCCGACTTTTGAGAAATGGATTGAACAAAGACCGCGACAGGCGTATGAAGATTTTGTGATGCACGCGAAAACCATATTTTTTCTGGTACTGCCGCTTGATTTTATTTTGACTTGGTTTATTGCGGGCTGGAAATGGTCGCTCGTTTACGTTTTGATAATCGCTTTCGGCGCAACATTTACGGCGGCTCGCGGTTTGGGCGACGGCGCGCTGCGTTGCTTTTCACCTTTAATAATTTTTTACGCGCCGCTGTGGATTGTCGAACGTTCCTTTAGCACATATTGGGCGTTTTACTGGTATTTCACGCGCGGCGGTTATCCGTTCGGCGATAAAGTCGTAACGAAAGGCACGGGACGCGCTTGGACGGCAGAAAGTTCGTCGGACGAATAAGCAAATTAGAAATAAACGGCGCGTCGTTTTGAAAGTCGCTTATTTAATTAAAATCAATTCCGTGTTTCAGCTAAATTTTGGTAATTGATTGCTTTGGTTAATCATATATCTCAACGTCAATCGGCTTAAAGCTGTAATTATTCGATTTCTCAGCCGAACACGCCGTTACGCCGACGATTAAATCCATTTCCGCCCGCAGCAATAAATAATCGCCCGCTTTCGAGGGCGGCGGGTCAATTCGCAGTTTGCCGCTCGGCAGCACGACGACGTTCATAAATATATTGAGCGTCGTCGGAATCATATCGGGCGTGATGCCGAACTGCACTAAATTTGTATAAAGATTTTCAAAACAGCTCGGATGATAATCGTGTCTGTCGTAGATGATTTGAAAAGTTTCGGGACTGCACGGCGTCAGCAGAAAATCGTGTCGTCCGACCGTATCTTCGATTATCGTAAACATCGGGCGGCTGCGGTTCGAGTAAAGCAGATTTCCCGTCGTCAGATAAATCGTGTTGGCGTAATCAATCGAGCGTCCCGATGAGAGCCATTCGGATTTATCAGCCAAGCCGAACGCCGTCAAATCGGAAACCTGCTCGCCGTTCGGGTCGATAATTTTTAGAAATTGTTCTTTGTTAATGGTGAATCCGACGCCCGTTTGCGGTTCGAGATGATAACTTATCGTCATTTTATTTGTTTTACTAAAGCGAAAGAAAATTAACAGGGATTAAGAGGATGGATAGGGATATAAAAACAAATTTTAAAAATTGTTTTATCCCTGAATATTCCGTTAATCCCTGTTAATTTTCTTCGTATTTCATTTACCTGAAATAATTCTATTTACCGGACTTTTCTTTTAATTTGGCGTGAAACGGGCATTTCCAATCGTCTTCGACGGCGCGTCCCGAATATTGTTTGGCTTCGCTCTGCTTGCCGAAATCGCTCAGGTTCGGGTTGAGCGAGCCTTGCAGTTTCAAGTCTCGGTCGCGGATTGTTTGCTGCATACGCTCAAAAAGATTTTCTTCTCTTAACCGCTCAAATTGCGCGTGCGTGTTAAAAACAAGCGTTGCCCACTGGAAACGGCGCGACAGGCGCGAACTTGCCGGATGAAGCCCGACGACGAAAAATCCGGTTTCGGCAAAGCTGAACGAAAAATCCGAGTCTTCCGGGTTGCTGCTGACGGTTTTGTCCCAGCTGTAATGTTTGCGGTCGAGTTCGTGCAGATTTTCAAGCTGTGTCCACAGCAATTTTTCCCAACTCATTTCGTCGGCGACAACCGGCAGGGCGAAACTTGCTATAAACGTCGCGTAATTTGTTTTGAACGTCGATTGTTCCTGTGCATAAGTCCACAAATCGTGAGCGAGTCCGGCGGTTGTCTTCGGCTGATTCATTTTCGGGTAAAAACCGAAACGATAGCAATTGCCGTTGACCGCCGCTTTTGCGCCGATGCACGGAAAATCCTGATTGGCGACGTGCCGCCGGAAATTGTCGTGAACATATTCGGCTTGCGGCGAAAGTTTTTGTTCGGTGTTAAAAACGCGGACAAGTTTATTCTCGTGCCAGTTGGCATAAGAACTGTGAATTATTGAGGCGCGATACGGATTTACCTGAGGCGCTAAACTTAATGCTGCTTTCATTTACCTGCTTATACTAAATTTGAAATAGATTTTATAAGCTGGTTTGCAATTTTTGTTCCTAGAATCAGTCTTGTAGTTCAGGCTTAACGAGATGTCTTTAAGCTGTTTTATTGCATTATTTATACAATTTTATAAATATCTGTCGGAAACATTTATAAATTTCGGTTTGTATTAAATCGGTTCTTAATTGAAGTATCGGATTCAAACATAAATAACGGTTAAACGAACTATTTCGCCGTTTCTAATTTTTAATTTCAACTTTTACGCAAAACCCAGGTTGTCATACAGCGCAGATTCTGCACATTCGTCGTCTTTAGCGGTTCAATCCAAATCGCGCCTAATTGATTTGTCAAAGAAACGAGCGATTCTTCATCAACGAGAAACCGCTCCGAACCGTCGGGCAAATGATATCTGCCGTCGCCGACCAACTTGATTTTATCTTCGATTCCGATTGACGAAGCCAGCCGCGCGAAAAACAAACCGCCGCTTTTAAGAACTCTCCACATCTCCGCAATCATTCCGAAAAAATGTTGTTCACTTTCGGCAAAATGCAGAACCGCACTGCTGATAACGGCGTCGAAACTCGCGCCGGCAAACGGTAGTTTTTCAACCGGCGCGATTTGAAAATTCGCGGGCGGCAGTTGCGGAGCGAGAGTTTTTGCCAGAAGGCGGACGTGTTCAATTGCCTTTTGATTTTGGTCAACTCCGAAAACTTTGTAATCATTGCGGAGAAAATAAACGAGATTGCGCCCGCCGCCGCAACCGGCGTCCAAAATGCTCGAACCGGCGTCGAATCTTTCCTTTAATATCTGGTCGAACAAATAAATGTCTATTTCGCCGAATGTTTCTCGTATGTTTATCATAAGTTAAGAATTTTTTACCAAGGAGACACGAAGAACACAGAGTTTTTCTGAATGTTTAAAAAGCGTAACTTCCAATATACGGATTAAACTGTTTTTAATAATTTTTTTTGTGTGTTCTCCGTGTTCTCTGTGTCTCTGTGGTGAATTTCTCCGAATCAAAACTAATGTAAAAAAAAGTCGTTTCCGATTCACAGACAATCGGAAACGACTTTTTTAATGTCGAACAGAATCCAAATTACTGTTCCTTCCATTCGGGAATACGTCCCGGCGTCCACGGCGCGCCCGCCGCTTCCATTTGTTTTTCGAGATTCGCCAAATCGTTTTGGACGAGCGAGTGCAACTGCGCCAAAACCTTCTCGAAATCCTGCGCCGCAACCGTGTATTGCGTCAGATGCGTCGGCGACGGGCGATTGGTTGACATTCGCTGCGCCCCGATAACCGAGAACACGCGGTCGCTGATGGACGGCGCGACGTTTTCGTTGCGGGCGGCAATTACAACGTCGCCGCGCAGAACGCGCAGAATCTCGTTGAGCCGCCGGTCGATATTCGCCGCGTCGTCGAGCAGTTTGTCGCCCGCGTTCGGCGTGTCGAGCAGAGCGCGCCTGATGAGCGCGAGGCGCGGTTTCAAACTGTTGGCGGTTTCCAGAGCGCCGCCGACGGCGCGCTGAAGACGAGTTACGCGCTGTTGAAAATCGACGAGCGCGGCGCGGTCCTGCGCGGACATCTGCGCCAAGCCTTCGACGGTTACGTTAAATTCCTGCGCGGCGGCGAGCGGTGTCAAAACGCCGTCCACGCGTTTCGCCATCGAAACCTTGTATCTGCCCGGCATTACGAGCGAACCGGAAGGCGTGGTGTAATACGGGTCGGACGCGGCGTCGGGCGGCGGAGGCGGCGCGAGAGACGCGGGCGCGAAACGCAAATCCCACGTCGCTCTCTGCATTCCGGCGGTCGTCGCGCCCGTCATTCGCCGGACGATTTGACCGGAAGCGTCGGTAATCGTAAAGATTACGGCGGGCGCTTCTTCTTCTTCTTCGGCGCGCAGATCGTCGCGGCTCGGCATCGTCGCGTTGGCGCCGCTTTTGTCCGCCAATCTGTCGATTTCCTGACGGCGTGTTTTTTTGGTTTTCAGCGTGTCTTTCAAATAATATGTGAAAGTCGCGCCGAACGGCGGATTTTCCGCCGTGTAAAAAGATTCGCCCTGCGACGCTTTGCCGCGCCCGCCCAAAGGAGTTGATTGGATGAACATCAGCGCGTCGCGGACGGGAAACAAAACGCTTTCCTGTTTGAGCATTTCCGGCTTCCAGTTCCTGAGCGGCGTGTAGTTGTCGAGAATATAAATGCCGCGCCCGAACGTGCCGATAACGAGGTCGTTTTCGCGCCGCTGAATGGCAATATCGCGGACGGCAATCGTCGGGAGATTGCCTTTTAACTGCGTCCAGTTTTGCCCGCCGTTCGTCGAAAAATACAAACCGAATTCCGTTCCGGCAAATAAAAGATTCGGGTTCGCGTGGTCTTCGTTTATAGCTAAAACAGCGCCGTTGGCGGGCAGATTGCCTTTAACCGAAGTCCATGTTTGTCCTTTGTCCGTGCTTTTGAGCAGATACGGCGCGAAATCGCCGTTCCAGTGATTGTCGAAAGACGCGTAAACCGTGTTCGCGTCGTGCTGTGAAGCGAACAGGCGCGAGACGTAACTCATTTCGGGAACGCCGGGAAACTTTTCGATTTTGCGCCACGTCTGACCGTTGTTTTCCGTTACCTGAATCAAACCGTCGTCCGTTCCGATATAAATCAAGCCTTCTTTTTTCGGCGATTCGGCGAGCGCGCTGGCGTTGCCGTAAAAGGCGGTCGAAGCGTTTTTGGCGACGGCGTCCGCGCCCCAGACTCTGCCCATTACGGGAAGTTTATTGCGGTCGAGTCCGCGCGTGATGTCGCCGCTGATAACCTGCCAGCTGTCGCCGCGGTCGTCGCTGCGGTAAACTTTGTTTGCCGCGTAATAAAGACGGGTGCGCGAGTGCGGGCTGATGATAAACGGCGTGTCCCAATTAAGTCGCAGCGGGTCTTCGTCGCGTCCCGTCGCCGGTTCGATTCCCGTTCGCTCGCCCGTGCGACGGTCGAAACGAATCAGTCCGCCGTGCTGCGATTCGGCATAGACGGTGTTCGGGTCTTCCGGGTCAACCTGAGTGCGGAAACCGTCGCCGCCCTGCGTTACGAACCAGTCGGCGTTCGTAATGCCCGAAGCGCTGCGCGTGCGCGACGGCGCGCCGACGCTCGAATTGTCCTGCGTGCCGCCGTAAACGTTGTAAAACGGCAGCGCGTTGTCGGTCGCCACGTCGTAAAACTGCGTTATCGGCAGATTGCTCTTAAAATGCCAGTTCGCGCCGGTGTCATAACTTTCGTAAACGCCGCCGTCCGAGCCGACGAGCAGATATTTCGTGTTTTCCGGGTTAATCCACATCGCGTGATTATCGACGTGTTTGGATTTTTCGCCCAAGCGCCGCACGGTTCTGCCGCCGTCGTCCGACACCATCATATAAGTGTTCGGAATATAAACGCGGTCGACGTCTTTCGGGTCGGCGAAGATTTTCGAGTAATACATCGCCGTCTGGTCGAAATCGTTGCGCCGCTCCCAACTTTCGCCGCGGTCGGTCGAGCGGAAGATTCCGCCTTTTTTGTCGGCAGCTTCAACCGTCGCGTAAAGCACGTTGTTGTCGGCGGGCGAAATCGTCAAGCCGATGCGTCCCATATCGACCGTCGGCAGTC
>JALZOE010000161.1 GCA_030857325.1 Acidobacteriota bacterium | reverse complement strand
CAGCAGATTCGTCAGGGCAAACGGCATCGCGGGCGATAATCTGAGCAGGGTTATGACGAGCGCCGCGCGTTTGAAATTTTTGCCGAGCAGGGCTTTGTGCAAAATTTCGGCTTTTTCGTGACGGGCGAGAAACTGCTGGAAATTATCGCCGACAAGCGGCGAAAGCACATAAGAAGAAATGAGAGCCGCGCCGACAATCGCCAGTATATGAAGGCAAATTCCGAGCGGAAAACCGAACGCCCAACCGCACAAAACGCCGATGACATTGGTCGGCAGCAGCGCGAAGCCGCAAACCGCCCACGCCGATAAAACGTAAACGAGCGTTCCGATTTCCCAATTTTCGCGCAGCCAATTCCCCGCGTCCGGCGCGAAAACCAGCAGCAGACTGCTGTTGACAATCGGCACGATTGCCGTCGCCGCGCTCAGGAAAGCTACGCGGTCGAGTTCGCGCGCGACTCGCCACGCTTCCGATATTTTGCGTTTTAAGTCAAACATCGAAAGTTTATTTTTCGGCTTGCGTTTTCAAAATTTGACGGCGCAGATAATCGAGCGCGGATTGCGAAGCGCGCCAGCGAATTAAATAGCGGTCGCCGGGCAGATTTATCTTGATTGATTTAATTTCGTTTTCATCGGCAAATCCGATAAAAACCAAACCGACCGGCTTTTCTTCGCTTCCGCCATTTGGTCCCGCGATTCCGGTTACGGAAACGGCGTAATCGGTTCGCGCTCGCTCGCGCATTCCTTTTGCCATCGCTTTCGCAACTTCCGCTGAAACCGCGCCGTGTTTTTCGATTAGTTCAGCCGGAACATTTAAATTTCTGATTTTCGCTTCGTCGGCGTAAGTAATCGCGCCTTCGATAAAATACGCCGACGAGCCGGAAACCTCCGTCAGGCGTTCGGCAATCAAACCGCCGGTGCAGCTTTCGGCGATTGATAATGTTTTTTTGTTCGCAGTCAGAAGTTTGCCGACAACCTCTTCCATCGTTTCATTATTAACGGAGAAAACGGACGAGCCGAGCGCGCCGGCGATTTTCGCGGCGACTTCTTCAAGCAAAGTTTCGGCTTCCGGTTCGGTTTTTCCTTGCGCCGTTAAATGAATTTCGATTTCCGAGCGGTTAAATAAAATCGTCGTCTGCGGATTTTCATATTTCAGGTAAATCGGCGCGATTTTCTCGTCAACCGCCGATTCGCCCATTCCGGCGACGCGCAAAACTCTGCGTTTTACAAAAACCTCGCCCGCTTTTTCCCGCAGTTTCGGCAGAATGAAATTCTCGAACATCGGCTGATTTTCGCGCGGCGGTCCGGGCAGAATCACAAGAAGTTTGTTGCCCGTTTCATACGACATTCCGACTGCCGAGCCGTTCGGGTTCGGCAAAACGCGCGCGCCGTCGATAATATACGCCTGGCGGCGGTTGATTTCCGGCATTTCGCGGTTCATTTGCTCGAATCTTTTGCGGACTTCCGCCAAAACTTCGTCGCTAAAAACCAATTCTTTATTTACGGCGCGCGCCGAGATTTTGCGCGTGATGTCGTCTTCGGTCGGACCCAAACCGCCGGTCGAGATGACAATATCCGAACGCCGCAAAGCATCTTTGATTGTTTCTTCAAGTCGCGCTTCGTCGTCGCCGACAACGGTTTTCAGCTTTACTTCTATTCCGATTTCGTTGAGTTTTTCGGTCAGCCAGAGACTGTTGGTGTCGGTTTTCGTCGGCGTTAAAAGCTCCGAACCGATGGCGATAATTTCGGCGGAAAACATAAAATAATGGAAAATGGAAAATGGAAAACGGATAATGTGAAATCAAAAATAACTATCTATTATCCATCATCCATTATCGCATTATCCGTTAATGCTTGTCGTAGATGTCGTGAAGGACTTCGGAAATCGGCTTGCGGCTGGCGAACTGGTCTTCGCTCTGTTTCGGTTTTTTTCTTTGCTGATTTTCCGCGCCGTTTTGTTTCGTTTGACTTTCGATTGGCGAAGTTGCGCGTCCGTTTTCGTGCGAATGACCGTTTGCCTCGTTTTGGACGACGGAGACGAAAACTTTTTCAGCCGATTTTTCCGCCAGTTCCTTTTGTTTTTTCTCGGCAAACGCGGCAGCCTGTTTTTTCTCTTCCAACTGCTTGAATTCCGCGCGGCTGTGTTCGAGCAGAACTCGTCCGCGATTGCGGCGGGCGCGTTCGAGCGCGCGAACGGCGGCGGAAGTTTGCGGCGCTTCCGCCGGTTCGCGCTCGAAGGCACGCAAAATTTTGACGTAGTTTCTCAAATCCGGCGATGGGTAATTGAAATTCGACTCGTCGGCGGATTCGTTCTCCATCACGTAAGCAAGGTGATTGACGGCGGATTTGTGGTCGCCGATTTTGTTATAGAGCGCGCCCAAAGTGAAATAGACGAGCGGCGGCGCGCCGTTCATCAATTGCAGAACACGCTCGCCGCGCGCGATAACTTCGTGAACTTCATAACCGTACCAGCGGCGTTCGTCGTCGCGCAGAAGCTCGTTGGCGGACAGGTAAAATTCAAAAATCTCGCGCGTCTCGCTTCGGGACGGCTGCGAAAAGGTTTTAAATAAGACGTAGGCGAATATGGCAAAGAAAAATATCACGAATACTGGAAAACCGGCGACAAAAAGCATTGTCGAAATCAATCCAAAAGCGAGCGCATACTGCGAGCTTTCCTTTATCGAATCGGGTAATTTTTTTTGAAGTTTATCGCTCACGCCGGATACAATTTTCTAATTTTTTACGATTTTTGTCAGCCTTCTTTTGAGAAGTTCTTTATTATTTATTTCTGATTATCGTTAGCGTCTTTATTCTCCGAATCGGCTTTTTTATTTTGGCGTTTCGGTTTGCCGCCGTTGTCGCCGTTTTCATTCGACACGGAAGCGTTGGCTTCGGCATTTTCCGTTTCGACTGCTTCGGAGTCGATTATTTCCGCGTCGTCCGCTGTTTTATGCTCTTTCGGACGCTTCGCTTTCTTGTCCGCTTCTTCGAGCTTCAAGCCGAATTCCGCCAGCACGTCCATAATTTTCCCGACAATATGCGACGGCGAATTGACAACGAATGAAACGGTTTCGCTCAGGGTGATACCTTCGAGTTCGAGCAGAGACGCGATTTTCTTCTCTAACGGCAGTTCTTCAAACTGCTTGCGGTATTCTTCGGTCTGCACTTCTTCTTTCGGTTTATCTTCAACTTTTTTCTGATTGGTCATTATTACGATTTCTCCCGCCTGTTCGAGTTTGACCTGACAGGCGAGGCGTTCGCCGTTTTTGCGTCGTTTGGAAGTTAGATGCTCTTTTTCCCGTTCGGTTACCTCAGATAAAAATTCCGCGCCTTCCTTGACGCGCATCGCGCAGGCGTCCGATTCGCCGCGCCGCTCGCATTCGACTTCGATGCCGAGACGCCGCACCGCGTCAAATAAATATGTGCCGAGCGGAACGATGCCGCTAACCTTTTCACGTTCAAATTTCAGTTCGACTTCTTCCATTTTAATTTTTAATTTCCTACGACTGATTTAACTCTGATGCGCGGCTGCGCTCCCGAGGCGGCTTGCTGCGATTCAATTTCCTTGTTTTGACAATCCGAGCAAACTCCCAAAATTCTCAGCGAATGATGCGTCAGCTTAAAGCCGTATTTTTCCGCCATCACGTCCTGCAGAGCTTCGAGTTCGGCGGAGTAAAATTCGATGACCTTGCCGCAGTCGGTGCAAATCATATGGTCGTGATGTTCGCGGTTGTAATGATGCTCGTAATAGGTTTTCCCGTCGCCGAAACGAACTTCGCGGGCGAGTCCGGCTTCGGTCAGAAGTTTCAATGTGCGGTAAACGGTCGTGTGTCCGACGCTCTGGTCTTGCTTCTGCACCAGCCAGTAAAGGTCTTCGCTCGATAAATGATCTTCGGTGCGGAGAAAAATTTCCAGAATCAAATCCCGCTGCGCCGTTTTTCGCAAACCGGCTTTTTGAATATGTTCCAGAAAAATCCGTCTTTCGTTTTGAAATTCCTTTGTTCTGCGACTCATAAAAATCGATTTCAAACAATAAATTAAATGTTTCTATTTATTTTAACATTTGAAATTCTTTTTCGCTAACCGAATTATTTTTTGCATTTCACCGATTTTTTCAAAATTTGCGCCTTGCGTTTCAGCTAGATGAAGCGACCGCCGACCAAGTTGCAGATAAATTTCGAGTGCTTCGCCGGACACGTTTTCGCCTAAAGCGTCGATTTGTTTGCGAAGCGTTTCGGCGTCCGCGCGCGCGAAAGTTCCGGTCAAAGCCCGCGCCGTCGGCTGCCGTTCGAGATTTTCGATTGTGCTTTTTACAAGCGGCAGCAGAATTTCACGCCCGGCGGCTTCATCCAGACCGCATTTTTGCAGCATTTCCAGCGCGACATCGATTAAAGCGACCAGATGACCGCACGCCGTTACCGCCGACGCGTGGTAGAGCGGTTTGTGTTTCGCGTCAATCGAAAAGGATTTGCCGCCGAGTTTTTCGACGATTTCCCTTCCCATCAAAACGGCTTTGTCGTCGCCTTCGATACAGAAAAAAACGTTTCCAAAACTGCGCGCGCCCGCAACGGCGTCGCTGATTGAAACAAGCGGGTGAATAGAACCGATTCGACAGCCGAGTTCTTTTAGTTTTTTAAGATTTTCCGACGAACGCGAGCCGCTCGTGTGAAAAACAAACGGCTTATATTTCAAATTTCCGGCTAAATTCTCCGCGACGACTTCGATTTCCGAATCCTGTGTCGTGATGAAAATTACGTCCGACGAGATTTCGGCAAGCTCGTTTTGTTTTAATACTTTCGGCTTCGATTCGATAAATTCGGTGATTTTTCCGGCGTTTTCAGATTTACGGAAAACCAAATTTTCAATTTCAAAACCTTTTTCCGATAAAGCTATCGCCAGCGCGCCGCCGAGTCTGCCGATGCCGATGATTGAAATTTTCATTTTTTCATTTTTATTAATTTCCGCTTACCACGGCACTCGAACCGTTCAATTGAACGGCGGGCAAAACCTCAACGGTTTTTTGCAGGATTATCAATTCGTTATTGGTTAAAGGCGCGTGCGCGCCGTCGCTTTTTAGTATATGAATCAAATGCGCCGCCGCTTCCGCAAATTCGATTTCGTCATTATTTTCCGCAAACTGTTCGACGAGCAAAATCAGCGTTTTGCCTATCATCCGCAATGTTTCCATATAATTATGCCGCCCGCCGCCGATTACTTTTTCGAGCGCGGCGGGCAGATTTTCCCAATCGCGGCTTTTCGTTAAATTAAATGGACAGGCGCAGAACGGGTGAATTTCGAGCATTTCCCGGACTTCAAAACGACAATCGAGTTCCTTCAAACGGCGGCGGATATTTCGGGCTTCATTCCAGTATTTTTTATCGAAAACCGGCAGACGAGAAAGATTTTCAAATTCCCACCAATCGTCGCCGCCGAGAATTTCGTCCAGCTTCGCCTGCAAATGCTGCGATTTCATCACTAAATCGTGTTCTAAAGCAAAGTGAGCGGCGAATTTCCCGTGAAAATTTTCCCACAACGCTTCCATTTCACGATTTAATACCCGGTTCGGATTCAGATAGCTCTGCTCGGCGACATTTAAAAGTTTTTCACGGTAAAATTCAATGGTTTCATCCCGCGTGTTTTCGCACAAAGTCAGGTAATTTTTGATTTTCGCGCGCGTCGCCACGCCGTCGATAAAATCTTCCAGAACGACTAAATCCTTTGTGTTTGCGAAAAATTCCTTTTCCGAATCTCCGAAGGCGTCGGCGATTCGGTGCAGACCTTCTTCGAGTGAAATCGAATCGTCGAGAATTGAGACGACGGCAGCGGCGACCGCGCCGAAGTTTTTTTCCGCGTGTCCGGCGAGCCGCCAGATTTTAGTGTTTAAAGTATCGTCGGGCAGCCGGTCGAAATGCTCCAAAACACTTGCCGATTTCCAATCGACCAGCCAATTTTCCAGAGATTGGCGAACAAGCGGGCGGTCGTCAACCTGATTTATCGAACCGAAAGCATCCGAGCCGGTCAAAATCCGCGCCCATTCGGTCAGCCGCTCGTTCGAGTAAATAACGCTCGACGGTTTGGCGACGCCTTCGATGTCGTCCCAGATAATCATTAAATCGAGCGAGCGGCGGTTAATTCTATCGCCGTTTGAAGTTACAAATTCAATCTGCCGCTGGGCGACGAGCGCGGTTAAAATCAAATGTTGCGCTTCAGCGATTAAACCGTAGGGCGATTTTTTCAACTTTTCGGAAATCTTTTTTAACGCTACGGTTTGTTCGGGATTTTCGGCGACGAGTTTTAAGACCTGTTCGGTCAGCGTCAGATTTGCGAGATGTTCTTCGGTTTCGACGACGTAGGAATTTCCGTTGAGCGCGACAAGACCGAGCGGCAGCGCGAAAGTTTCGGCGAGCCGCTGAATTTCGGCGAGATTCTGCCGCGCGCCGCTGAAAAAATCGCCGACCAAAGACGCCACTTCCG
>JALZOE010000582.1 GCA_030857325.1 Acidobacteriota bacterium | reverse complement strand
CAACAACGCCATCGCGCTGCTTGATTGCAATAACTTTTACGCTTCGTGCGAGCGCGTGTTCGATGCTCGGCTGCGAGATAAGCCGGTTGTCGTCCTTTCAAATAACGACGGCTGCGTGGTTGCCAGAAGCGAAGAAGCAAAACAAATCGGCGTAACGATGGGCAGTCCGCTTTTCAAAGTCGAATCGCTTTTAGACGAACACAATGCCGGAGTTCTTTCGTCGAATTACACGCTTTACGGCGATATGTCGAATCGCGTGATGAATCTGCTTTATAAATTTACGCCGGAAGTTGAAATTTATTCGATAGACGAAGCCTTTTTATCACTTGAGCCGCGAAAGAAATCCCTCGACATTTTGGGGCATTCAATCAAGGAAAAGATGTATAAATGGACGGGTGTTCCGGTTTCAATCGGAATTGCGGAAACGAAAGTTCTTTCCAAGATTGCCAATAAGCTGGCGAAGAAATCCTGCAAAGCAAAAGGTGTTTTGAATCTTTACCGCTCGCCGTATGCGGAAATCGCCTTAAAACGAACTGACGTTGGAGAGATTTGGGGAATCGGCAGAAAATCAGTCGAAAAATTAAATGAAAATAATGTTCTCACAGCCTGGGAATTACGAAACGCTGACACTCGCTTTATCAGAAAATTATTAACTGTCGTCGGCGCGAGAATCGCATTGGAACTGCGCGGAATCAAATGTTTGCCGCTGGAAAAAGTTCAGCCGAAAAAGCAGTCAATCTGTTGTTCGAGAAGTTTCGGACAAACAATTTCAGATTATAAATATATTAAAGAAGCCGTTCTTTTTTATCTCACCAGAGCCGCCGAAAAGATGCGAGCGCAAGACCTCGCCGCACACGCCGTAACGGTTTTTATCGGAACAGACCGCTTTCGTCCCGTTCCGCTTGAATACAATAATTCGGCAACATACAGTTCCACATTTCCGACAAACGTCAATCAGGAATTGCAGGAATGGACGCTTAAAACTCTCGAAAAGATTTTCAGAGAAGGCTACGAATACCGAAAAGCGGGAATCATTTTGAGCGGTCTTGTTCCGGCGGAAAAACTGACAAAGAGAATGTTCGACGAACCGCACTGGCAAAAATGGCACAACCTGACCAAAGCGATTGACGAAATAAATCAAAAGTTCGGCAAAGACACGGTTCGATTCGCCGGAGTAAAAACCGAAGGATTATGGACGATGAAGCAAACCCGCAAAAGCCAGCGATACACAACCGATTGGCAGGAACTTTTGACCGTTCACTAATCGGCGCAATTATCCAGGGTAAACAATTTCGGCGTCCGCCGCGTTGCGCTTGACCGATTCGATGCCGTTTTCCATCGCCGATTCCTAAGAACCTGTTTGGAAAATAAGAAAGGAAAGTCAGAAACAGATAAACTGTTTTTGCGATGAACAGAGAATCCTATCCGACTGACCTATCCGATAAGCAATGGAAATTGCTTGAAACTATGTTACCACCGCCCGAACACTTCGGGCGAAAACGAGCAGTGAACTTACGCGAAATTATCAATGCTCTTTGTTATTTAGCTCGGTCTGGTTGTCAATGGCGAATGTTGCCGCGTGAGTTTCCCAAATGGCAAACCGTCTATTATTATTTTCGGCGGTGGCGCGACGCGGAATGGTTTGTGGCAATTAATGACCAGCTACGACAAAAGATTCGACTTTTAAGCGGCAAGCGACCCGATGCGAGTGCGGCAATTATTGATTCACAATCAGTTAAAACCGATGAGCAAGCCGCCTCGCGCGGCTATGATGCCGGCAAGCGCGTCAAAGGTCGGAAACGTCATATTTTGGTTGACACGCCTGGTTTATTGCTGAAAGCCAAAGTATTAACCGCCGATATTCAAGACCGTGATGGCGCAAAGCAGTTATTTTCAGAAATCAAAGAGCAAATGCCGCGCCTCTCATTGATTTGGGCAGACGGCGGTTATCGCGGCAAACTCATTGTGTGGGTTGCCGCGCAATGTTTATGGATACTTGAAATTGTCAAAAGAAACGACCGTGAGAAAGTTTTCAAAGTCTTGCCGAAACGCTGGATAGTTGAAAGAACTCGTCCGTTGGTTGAATCGAAATCGGCGATTGAGCAAAGA
>JALZOE010000160.1 GCA_030857325.1 Acidobacteriota bacterium | reverse complement strand
CCGCTTGGACTGGGCGAAGATTTGGACAACGTGATACGGCTTCTTGACGATGTGGCGTTCGCTTTTTTCGTTCCGCTTTTCCTGCATTTCTGCCTGCGTTATCCGGTGCAGAGCCGGGTTTTCGACCGCTCGCGCTGGAAAACCTACGCGCTTTACGTTCCGACGGCAGTAATCTCGCTCGTCAACATAGTTTTTTCCATCGTCCCGATTCTTCCCATAGGCGAAAAAAATCTCGCGGTTTTCGCGCAAATTATCGATAAGTCAGACCTTTTTATAAATCTCGACCGGGCGAATCTGATTCATTTTATCGTCGGAACTTCGCTCGGCGCGTGGGTTTTGATATGGCGTTTCTTCAATAATCGTCAGCCGCTCGTCCGCCAGCGTCTGAAATGGGCGATGTGGGGAACAATCGCGGCGATTTTCCCGATTGTCGTTTTTCAAATCGTCAAAGGCTTTGTCTATCTGCCCGACGACACTGTTACAGCCGCTGTAACGACGCTGCCGCTGGCTTTGATTCCGCTCAGTTTCGGTCATTCGGTCGTGCGTTATCGCCTGATGGACGTTGACGTTGTGGTGCGCCGCGCGTTGGTTTACGCGGCGACAACCGTGGCGATTGCGATGATGATTGGCGCGGTCGCGCTCGGAATGGTTTATCTAATCACGGGCAAAAATCTTTCAAACACCGAAATCTCCCTGCGCGCTTTGATTGCGATTGTCGCGATGGCTGGAATCGTTCTTTTAAGCGAACCGCTCAAGAAATTTCTTCAGGAACGCGCCGACCGTTTCTTTTACGGCGAGCGTTACGATTTGCGGCAGGAACTGCTCGATTTCGGCAGAACGATTTCGGCGACGACCGCGCTCGACCCGCTGCTCGACGCGCTTATCAAGCGGCTTCAACAAGTTCTCGATGTCGAAAAAGTCGCGATTTTTATCCAACAGGAAAATCTGCCGGAAAATTACAAAGTCGCCAAATCAATCGGCATCAGCGAAAACTATAAAATTCCGAACGATTTTCGCCAGATGATACGGCAGAAATCCGCCGAAAAAGGCATCGTGCGCGCCGACGAGCTTGATTTGCTCGAAGCGGAAATCATTGACGAAACTTTTTGTGAAAAACCGGAAACGCACGGCATCATCGGAAAAATCGAAGGAAAAATAGAAAAATTCGGCATCACCGGCAAGCATATCGTCCGTCAGGAAATGCACTATTTCGTGCCATGCGTCGTGCGCGGAAAAATGGTGGCGGTCATCGGTTTGGGACGCGCCAGAGATGGCTCGCTTTTGTCGAGCGAAGATTTGGAAATTCTGCAAATGGTTTCCGGTTATGTCGCCGTCGCCATCGAAAACAGTCTGCTGTATCAGGAACAGGAAAAACGCGCCGAAGAACTCGCGCTGCTCAAGGAATTTAACGAATCGATTGTCGAATCGGTTAATGTCGGCTTGCTCGCCGTCAATGAAAACGGCGAGATTACGCGCTGCAATTCGCCGTTTGAAGAAATGCTCGGCTTGAGCCGCGAGCAGACAATCGGAAAATCGGTCGATGAAATTTTCGATGAAGACTTTACGTTGAATCTGGAAAACATACTGGGAAAATCGCGCTGGCATCTGACCGAAATCCGCAACGCTTATAAACTTCACACGACTAATTTTCAAGGCAAATCGCTTACCTTAAACGTCGCGATTGCGCCGCTCCGTTCCGTTTCCAACAATCAAACCGGCGCGATTATCGTTTTCGAGAATGTAACTTCGCGCGTCAAACTGGAAGAAAGCCTTCAACAGAGCGAAAAATTATCAAGTATCGGGCTGCTCGCCGCCGGCATCGCGCACGAAGTCAACACGCCTTTGACCGGCGTTTCGAGTTATACGCAAATGCTGCTCGGAATGATTCCCGAAACCGACCCGAAACACGCGCTTCTTCAAAAAGTTCAAAAGCAAACCGACCGCGCATCGAACATCGTCGGCAATTTATTAAATTTTTCGCGCACTGGAAACGCTTCGGAATTTACTGAAATCGACATCAATAAACTGCTCGACGATACCTTGCAGCTGCTTGAACCGCAGCTTCGCAAATCGCAAGTCGAAATCGTTAAAAATTACGCCGCCGCGCCGCCGAAAATGTTTGGCAACGCCGGAAAATTACAGCAGGTTTTTACGAATTTAATAATTAACGCGCGCGACGCAATGTTCGGCGGCGGCAGGATTACACTCCAAACCGAAATCGGCGAAGCCGATTCGATTGTCATCGAAGTCGCCGATACGGGCAGCGGCATCGAGCCGGACAATTTAATCAAAATCTACGACCCGTTTTTCACGACCAAAGCCGTCGGCAGCGGAACCGGCTTAGGTTTGGCTGTCTCCTACGGCATCGTGCAGGAACACGCCGGAACGATTGAAGTTCAAAGCGAAATCGGCGAAGGCACGACATTTCGACTCGTTTTCCCAATCGCCCAACAGCACCAGCAACGGCGCATAGCGAGTTAATAAATTAAAACTCTGCAAACTACCACGCCATTCTAAATTACTTTCTGGAAAATTCGTTTATTTTGATGAAATCGGTAAGTTCAGCACGCGACACCGGGAGCGCGGACATCCTGTCCGCACCTGAACGCTGCTTTGAGCGTTCGCAAAAGTTTAGATAAAAATACAACGTCGAATTTTATTATGCTTATTTTAGATTGCTCTCGCAATCTTTGCGGACAGGATGTCCGCGCTCCGGGCAAAGCAGAATTTGTTCTTATCACCGTTTCCTCTTGGAAAAATAAAAAGGGCGGAAAATGATTTGACTCAAATTCCGCCCAAAGTAGTTTTTTAATCCACGCCTTAATTGTTGGAATTGCGGCGCATCGAGTTCGGGTCGCCGATGTCGGGCGCGCGGTTTGCGCCTTCGTCGGCTTTAAAGAACGGTTCTTCTTTGAATCCGAGCAGACTTGCTGTTAAGACCGCCGGAAACGAATTGCGCGCCGTGTTGTAATCGGTTACGGCTTTGTTGTAATCGATACGCGCCGTATTAATGCGATTTTCAGTTCCCGAAAGCTCGTCCTGAACTTTCATAAATGCTTCGCTCGAACGAAGCTGCGGGTAACTTTCCTGTAAACTCAAAAGCCTTCCGATTGTTCCGCCGAAACTGTTGTTGGCTTCCAAAACGGCTTGCTTCTGCTCCGGTGTTTTGTCGCCGTCGCCGCCCTGCGGCGCGGCTTGCGTCGCGTTCAAAAGGCGCGAACGGGCGTCGGAAATCTGCCCGAAAACCTCCTGTTCCTGAACGCCCGCCATTTGCGCGGTTTTGACGAGATTCGGAATCAAATCGGCGCGGCGTTGAAGCGCGCTTTCGACGTTTGCCCATCTACCTCTGACGCCTTGCTGCTGGGCGGTTAAATCGTTGTAGCTGCATCCGCTCAACCCGAAGGCGGCGAATAATACGAATGTCAGTAAAAATATCTTTTTCATTGTTTTTCCCCTCATAAAAAGTTAATTGTTAATTGTGTTACTACGTTAATGGCAATCGCTTTTTTTCAATCAACCATTAACCATTTACGATTTTCACAAGTTATCGACCGTTTCGATAACGCGCTCGATTTCCGTCATATAATCGGCAAACAGCCGGTCGGCGGCATTTTCATCAAGCGTTTTATGTGAATTATTTTCTCTAATATCCAAAATTTTTTCAAACGGTTCGCCGTTAATATTTAATCTTTTGACCGTCGCCGCGACGACTTCGCGCTTGGCAGACGGCGGTTCAAAACCGTGAATCAGCAAAACGGCGCGAAACAGAGCGGTAAAACTCGACAGGCTTTCCGTCATTAAACCGACCAGATTTTCAACCGAAACCGAAGCCGGAATAAACATACGGCGCAGTTGCAGCAGTTTGCTTCGCAATTCGTATTCGGTTTGATGCCGCAGGTAATCGTCGGAAATACTTAAATTCGCCAGCACGTCCGCGCCGTAAAGCACGCGGCGGGCGCGTTCCATCTCGTGAAACTCAATCGGGAAAACGTCCGCCGCGTTTTGCAGCTCGGAAACCGTAAAATATACAGGCAGCGGATGTCCCATTTTATTCCACTCGCGAATCGGCGCCTGCGACGCGCGCAAATCCTTCGGCGCTATCTGCCGCAGCGCAATCAGCACGTTGTAATCCGATTGCCGCCGCACGAAATCGCCGGTCGCCGCCGAGCCGTATAAAATCACGGAAACCAGATTTCCGCCGTGCGTCGACTTTAAATCGTCAATAAATGCGTCGAACTGATGTTTCATTATTTACCCGAAATCAAACTTTAATTTTCCAAACCGTCAATATTCAAATGTTTTTCTCTTTCGACTGTTTTAACTTTTCTCCCCACTTCGCCAAACGTTTCTCAATACTCATAAACTCGTTATTTCCCGAATTGAAATCGCCAATCGAATTACCAATCGCCGCCCGCGCCGCCGCCGCCGAAATCGCCGCCGCCGCCGAATCCGCCGAATCCGCCGCCGTCCGATGAAGAACCGCCGCCCCAACCGCTTGACGAGCCGCCGCCGCTGTTGCCCATTCCGCCGAGCATTCCGCCGACAATCCACGGCAGAGCGCTTCCGCCGAATCCGCCGCCGCGCCAGCGATTTCTTCTGCCGAAACCGCCGCCGCCGCCGCCGCCGCGACTGAAGATGATTATCATAATAATAAAAAGAATTATTAAACAAGTCATACAATTACCGAAAGGCAAGCCGCCTTTTTCGCCGCCCCTCCGATTTCCGCTTTTCGTTTGGACGGTCGGCGCGGGTTCACCCGACTGTTTTGCTCGAATCGTCGCGATATAAGCATTTACCGTGTCCGAAATGCCTTTGCCGTAATTTTGCTCTCTGAAAGCCGGAACGAGATTTTGCCTGTTTAATTGCCCGATAACGCCGTCCGGCAGTTCGTCTTCGAGATTTCGGCTGACCTGGGTAAAATATTTTCTGTCTTCGACGGCGATTAAAAGCAGCGCGCCGGGATTGTCGTCTTCTTTTGAACCGATTTTCCAGCCGCGCGCCACAGCCAGCGAATAATCGAAAATATCGCGGTCGCCGGTAGTTTTAACTATCGCGACGGCAATTTCAACCTGCGGATTCGTCGTCTCCTTAAAGGCTTTGAGCTGTGCCTCGAGTGTTTGTTTCGTCGCGGCATCGAGAACACCGGTGTAATCATTGATAAAACCGGTCGGCGCGGGCAGCGGCGATTCGTCGAGCGTAAACGGTTTCGCGGTCTGCGAACGAGCGGTCTGCGCCGTCAGGCACAAAAACAAAACCAGCCACAAAGCATTTAAGTTTATTAAAAATCGATTTTTTTTCATTTATCAGCTAAAACTTTTTTCGCCCAATCTCCATTCAATACGAATCTTACCACTTTAAGTTCCTACTTTTCCAAAACCGTGTGAAGCATAAAGTGTATCAGGAAAAAGAGAGCAACGCCCGCGAAAACCGACAAGGAAACCAGCGGACGCTTTCCGCCGTGATGATTGACTTCGGGAATCAAATCGCTGGCGGCGACATAAAGCGTTACGCCGCTCGCCAAAGGCAGCGCGTAGGCGACTGTAAAACCGACTTTCGCGCCGATGAAATAATAAAGCAAAACGCCGAGAATCGTCGTCAGTCCGACCAGAGACGTGGCGAATAAAACTTCTCTTAGACCTTTTCCCGCCGCCAGAACCATCGATGCAATCGTAAAGCCTTCGGGAAATTTATGCAGAAAAACCGCCAGAAAAACCAGAATCCCGACCTGATAATCAACCTGCGCGGCGGCGGCAATCGAAACGCCGTCGAAAAAAGTGTGAATTAAAAGACCGCCGATTGCCGTGTAAGCCGAAGCGGTCGAAATCAAGTGGTCGCTCTGCATCTCCTCGCCGAGATGAAAATGCGGCGCGATGGTATGCTCGAAAAACTGTGTTATCAAATAACCGGAGAGAACCAGCGCCATCGGTATATACAAGGTTTCGCTCGATTTACCGGCGTATTCCGGCGTTTGCCAGAGTTTGATGGATTCCGGCAAAATGTCGATGAAAATAACTGCCAGCATAAATCCGGCGCCCAGTGCCAGAATATATTTAAGTAGTTTTTTATAATTTTTCTGAATTCCCGGCGGAAACAAAATCAGCCCGCCCAAAACGTTTGCCAAAGCCGCAAAAATGCCGAAGACGAGAAGGTGAATAAAGGTAATATTCATAAACATTACGGACAAAAATCGATGCGGAAAACCAATCGAATTATAGACTTTAACGCAAAGCGCGGCGAAAGAACAGTATTCATTAAAACAAAATTACACGAAAATGCCTGCGGAAAACTGATTATAATTTTTAAGCAGTTGATTAAAAGAAATGTCGGAATAATCCTTGACAGAATCTGAAATATAACTGTAAGATGCTTCTTATCCGGTTGAAAAACAGCCTGAAACGAATATTTGGGCGTTGGAAGAATCCACACAAATAGTGTTTAAGATTTTGGAGATTTTTAAGCACTTTCCCCAAAAAAAATTTTCTGAACGGATATTGGGCGGAAA
>JALZOE010000159.1 GCA_030857325.1 Acidobacteriota bacterium | reverse complement strand
AAAAGCAACAATTTTCCGTGCCTTCGGTTCTAATTTTTAACGGTAAGTTTAAAGAAAGTTTAAAAAATAAAAACCGTCCCGGTAAATTGTCGTTAAACAAACTTTCGGGACGGTAATTTTATATTATTTCGTTTGAAACTACGCCGAGACTGGTTTATCTTTTTTCTCGCGTTTTATTCCGCCGATTTGGACGAGCTTTTCGCCTTTGATGTTGTTTTTCTCCATCACCATTTCCTGGTAGAGCTTTCGCATCATCTGCATTTCTTCGGCAGCCGTTTTCGGTCCTTCCATTTCTGGTTTGTTCGGACGCGCCAAATCGACTTGGTTCAATTTGAGATTATGAGTCGCGTCGCCGAGCGTAACTTCTTTGCCGCGCGCGAAGACTTCGTGGCGACCATGTTCTTTATACCATTGAGCGACGGTTGCGTTCTGGTGCATATGCTCGATGATGTTTCTCCAGCCGATGCCCGTGTTGTAAGCACAAAACGAAATTTCGCCTTCCTGCGTGCCATAAGGAATAATGCACATTTCGGTGCGTCGGAAATCGTAGTTAAACAAATCCTGAAACCACATTCCGGCGATAAACAAAAAGTTCCACGGGTCTTTGCGGCGTTTTTCGATGTCTTCCGCCGTGCGCGTTCCGTCAACCTTTCCGTAATCTTTACCCGACAAACCAAAGGATTTATCGAATTTGGCAAAGATTCCGCCGAGCGTCAAACTGTTCGGCGCGCCGTATGGATTGTAATTCTTGAGCAGCGCCAAGCCCATCATCATATTTGAAAACCATTTTCCGCGAGCCGTGTCGGTGATATGTTTCATATCTTCGACCAGATTAGGAATGTTCAAAAACTGCGGAACAGGCGCCATTTCCTTGGTTTCTTTGTTAATCATCACCGCCGTTCCGACACCGCAGTTCGGATGACAGCCGCAGGAAACTTGTCCCCAATCGGCTTCGGGTCCGTGAACCAAATCGGCGAAATCGGCAAACGCGCCCATCAGCGAGAGCGGAAACCAATCACGAGTCGGTTCGGTAATTCCAACCTGTTTCTGCACGTCCTGCGCCAGATGCGACAGAGTATAACGCTGTTGAAGGCGACGCTGTTCGGTAATGTGTTCGTCGCGTCCGGTGAACGAAACGGGTTGAAATGACACAAACGAAATTTTCTTCGGATTTTCCAGAGCAAAGCGGACAATCGTTCCAACCTGGTCGTTATTGACGCCGTTGACAAGCGTCGTAACGAGAACAATATCAACGCCGGCTTCGTGCAAATTGTTGATGGCGCGAAGTTTAACGTCAAAAAGATTGCCGATTTGACGATGCGAGTTAGCGTCGTTGCCGATGCCGTCAAATTGCAGATAAACAAATCTTAAACCTGCTTCGGCAGCTTCGCGGCAAAATTCTTTGGATTTAGCAAACTCGATTCCGTTGGTTGCCGCCTGCACCGAGTTATAACCGACTTTACGCGCGTAGCGGCACGATTCGAGAAAATGCGGCGAAAGCGTCGGCTCACCGCCCGAATACTGTACCGACATCTGGCGGCGCGGTTTAATGGAAATCGCGTTGTCGAGAATCTCTTTAACGTCTTCCATCGAAAGCTCGTGAACGAATCCGACTTGGTTGGCGTCCATAAAACACGGGTCGCACATCATATTGCAGCGGTTTGTTAAATCGACCGTCAACACCGCGCCGCGTCCGTATTTAATTGTCGAAGAACCGTGATTATGCAGCTTTTCGTCGTTGTGCGATTGAATGTCGCGTCCAGGAAAATTTGCTTCGATATGCTGCAAAAACTTGGAATCGATTGCCATCAAATCTTCAAAATGCCCGTGCGTCGGACAATCTTTAATCATCCAGATTTGACCGTCGCGCTCGATAATCTGCGCTTTGATTTCGCCGACTTTTTCGTTGACCAAAAGCGAAACGTCCTGTTTGCCGCTTAAAATATCTTCGCGCGCTTCGATAACGCAGTTCGGGCAGAGCGAGTCGGTCGTTCGCGGAAAACCGAGCGTCGGCTTCGTTTTCTGCCAGGATTTAAGCAAAGGTTTGTCCGACCATTTCGGCGTAAACGACGGATTCGGTTTATATTGATTGATTGATTTAACTGTTTTGAAAAGCCCGCCGGCTAAATAAGTCAGGCTTTTTTCAAAGTGTTTGATAGGTCTCATAATTTCCTTATTCTCCAAGAAACAAAACGTTCGTATTTATTATTTGTGATTGTGTCCAGGCTTTTTAGTTTCTTATAAATAGCTGTGATTACTTTATAAATTCCGTATTGTTCTAATTGTATAGTTCTAAAACTTTTTTATATTCTTAAATATATAAAAGTTCAAGCACTCAACTTGTCTGAAAAATGTAAAGCAAGTCTTGTGCCGTAATTGCTAAATGCTAATTTACTGATTAGAAACAATTTAGTGTTGGTTTAATAGTTACGCGAACGAAATTGCTTTGTGGCAACTTGATACAATTGTTGTTTTAATTTGCCGATAAGACATATCGACACATCTTTTATTTGTGTGCCGTTTATATTTTTGCAGAATTGTATGTCAGAAGAACTTAAAAATAATTAAACTTATGCTTAATAGATTTTCACAAAGCAGTGTTCTTCGAGATGTTTTAAGTTCTTCTTGTAAAGGCTCTACAGAAATACTGTCGTCCGTTTCGGATTTTCGTTCGCTAATCGTTCACTTTTAAGCAGGTGGTTTAACAATTACCTGAGATAATGTTCACAAACCACTGCAACAAAACCACTTAACACAAGAAAAAAAATCTTTACATAAGAATTTTAACTATGCTAAAGTCAATCTCACCTTTTAACTGCTTTAAAGGTTTCAATTTTTAAGTTCTATAACCTATCTTTTAAGAAGTGTCCAAATGTAGGTCTAAAGAATATTCGGGTTAAATTTGTTCTTTGTCGTATTATTTCTATGGCTATTCGCTTCGGAACATCTGGATGGAGAGCAATTATTGCCGACGAGTTTACTTTTACCAATGTTAAACTTGTAACCGAAGCAATTTGCGGGTATTTGAATGAAAAATCGGGTAAAGGAGCGGCAACTTTAATTGTCGGTTATGATTCGCGGTTTATGGGCGAGAAATTTGCCGTTGCCGCCGCCGAAATCGCCCGCCGAAAAGGCTTTCGCGTTCTGCTTTGCGACAAGCCGACGCCGACGCCGACGATTTCACACGCGATTCGCAGCGAAAAAGCGGTCGGCGGAATTAACTTTACGGCATCGCATAATCCGCCGGAATATCAAGGCATAAAATTTTCGACGGCTGACGGCGCGCCCGCGCTGCCGGAAATTACAAAACAGATAGAAGAATTTATTCAAAATCCGTCGGAAGTTAAAGATAAAGAAGGCGGTTCGGTTGAAAAATACGATGCGCGACCGGGTTATCTGGACGATTTGAAAACTAAAATTCGATTTGACCGAATCGCCGCCGCGAAAGGCAGATACGCGTATGACGCGCTTTGGGGAACGGGGCGCGGTTATCTGGATAAAATACTACGTGATAATGGGTTAGAGGTCGAAACAATTCACGATTGGCGCGATGTAACCTTTGGCGGTCGCTCGCCCGAACCGGGCGAAGATCATCTCGACGAACTGCGCGAGGCGGTAACGACAAAAAATCTGACGCTCGGACTGGCGACCGACGGCGATGCCGATAGATTCGGAATAATCGACGGAAACGGTGCATTTATTACGCCGAACGAACTGGTCGCGCTGCTTGCCGATTATCTGGCTGAAAGCCGCGGTTGGACGCAAGGAATTGCGCGAAGTGTCGCAACGACACACTTGGTCGATAGAGTTGCCGAAAGCCGCGGTTTGAAACTGTACGAAACGCCGGTCGGCTTTAAATTCATCGGTGAGTTGATAAACAAAGACGAGATAATTTTGGGCGGAGAAGAATCCGCCGGACTTTCCATTAAAGGACATTACCCGGAAAAAGACGGCATTCTCGCTTGTTTGCTGGCGGCGGAAGCGGTCGCCGTTCGCGGCAAAAGTCTAACCGAACAGTTAAACGAGCTTTACAGCCGCGTCGGGAAACTCGAATCGGGACGCATCGGAGTGAAATTAACCGATGAAGTCGCAAAAAACTTAAAAGAAAAGCTCTCCCGCGAGCCGTCGGAAATCGGCGGTCGCAAAGTTGAAAAAATAAATCGAACGGACGGCGTAAAATTTATTTTCGCGGGCGGCGATTGGATGCTGATGCGTCCGTCGGGAACCGAACCGCTGGTTAGAATTTACGCCGAAACCGAGAAGAGAGAAGATTTGGAGGTGTTACTTGAACAAGGTCGCAATTACTTACTGGGATGATACGAAGGCGATTTCGCTGCCCGCCGCAAATCGCGTGAAACCTGCGAAACGCGTCGAAAGCGCTTCTCCGCAATGGTTAGTCTTTACCGTTATCGCTTCGATGACGCTGATGCTTTGTATGGCGATAAATCTGCGCGCCTATTCGGAAATGAGCGCCGAAATGCAGCGGCACGAATTCCTGAGCGTAGAGATCGAACAATTGACCAATGAAAATTTGGCGATTCAGGAAGAAATTCACAATTTGAAAACCGACACGCGCCACATCGAGCGCGAAGCACGTCGAATCGGGATGAGCCGCCCGAATGAAAAAGTTCTTGTGCCGGTCGATTAACCTGCGGAGAGTTCGTCTGCCGACACATTTTGCCTGTCCACTGATTATCCGCCTTTTGCCCGTCAACTCCGCTTTGCCTACAGCTAAAACCTTCCGCCAGAATAAGCGGCTCGTGTTTCCCGGACACGAGCCGCACTTCCTTTTTAAAGGATAAAGTTTAAGGGGTAAGGGATAAGGGATAAAAATTTATTTTATACACCTCGTTTAATTTAAAGCAGATTTTTAAAGTAAATTTTTCGCGCAAGCACTCAAAACGGGCAGGATGCCCGCGCTCCGACTGTTTAGCTTTTTAATTTCAATCTGACAATCGTTTCGATATGATGCGTCTGCGGAAATAAATCGATTGCCGTGATTGATTCGATGCGGTAAGCCGTTTCGGTCAAAAGGCGCAAATCGCGCGCCAGAATCGCCGGGTCGCACGAAACGTAAGAGATTTCATCGGGTTTTAATTCGAGCAAGCCTTCAATCGTTTCTTTTTCCGTTCCCGAACGCGGCGGGTCGAGCAGCACGAAATTGACCGCGCCCAGAGTGCTCAAGTTTTCCGTCAGCCATTCGCCGACGTTTTCGCCAAAAAAACCGACGTTTTCAATTCGCGCGTTTTCGATTGCTTTCGCCGCAAAATCGAGCGCTTTTTTATAACCTTCGACGCCCAGAACCTTTGTAAAATTTTTTGCCAGCGGTAAGGTAAAAAGCCCAACGCCACAGTATAAATCAAGCGCCGTTTCGCCCGCCGCGCCGTTTGTCGCGGTTTTGATAAGCGGTTCGATTAAAAACTGATTGCCTTGAAAAAACGTGTCGGCGTCATAGAAATATCGATTTCCGTTTGCTTTAAAACTGATTTCGTCGGTCGGCTCGACAATTTCCGACGAATAAATCGAAACGTCTTCGCCGCTCGCCGCCGCTTCGATTTCGACAACGCGCCCGGAAAAACTTTCCCAGACAATCGTTTCGCGCAGTTCGGTTAAAAGCGACTGCATTTCAGGCACTAAAATCGGACAAACTTCGACATCGATAACGTCGTGCGAATTTCCCTTGAAATAACCGACTTTTTTGCCGCGCACATCGACGTGCCACTGCGCGCGCGAGCGATATTCGTAAAAGCGCGGACTGCCGATTACCGGAATTTCCCGCTCGTAATTTATTTTCCCGATGCGCGACAGACAATCTCGAATGATTTCGACTTTCGCTTCCAATTGCGCTTCATATTTTAACTGCTGAAAATTACAGCCGCCGCATGTGCCGAAATACGGGCAGCGCGGCTCGGTTCTGTCCGGCGAAGGCTTGACGATTTCGACAATTTCGGCAAACGCCGTTTTGCCTTTTCGGCGGTTGATTTTAACGCGTAGTTTGTCGCCTTTTGCCGCGAGCGCGACAAAAACGGTCGAATCTTCGGCAAACGCCAGACCGAAACCGTTCGGCACGATTTTTTCAATTCTTACTTCGAGAAAATTTTCCGATTCGTGTCTATTATTCAATTTATATTTTCAACCTCGATTTCCACGCCGCCGACAATTCCGGCAAAAATGTTGTAAATCAAAGCTCCGATTGAGCCGAAAACAAAACCAACCGCGCCGTAAAAAATCGGCACGCCAATCATAAAAAGCAAACCGGCGACAACACCGCCGCCGTTAATTGTGCCGATTCCGGCGTTGCGGTTTTCCACCATCGCCACGCTGGAAAACATCATAAAAAGACCGAACGGAGTGCTGAAAAGCAGGCTGACGACGAGCATAATCAGCGCATACATTTTGGCAGCCGACAGAATGCCGAGTTTTTTGATTCTGAGTTTGTTCATTTTAAATTTTCCTTTTGTTTGAATATGAAAATCGTATTCTTCCTATCACGACTTATAGG
>JALZOE010000581.1 GCA_030857325.1 Acidobacteriota bacterium | reverse complement strand
TCGGTCGGCTCATCACACCGGCGACGTAAGCGTCGATGCCTTCGATTTTGCCGTCGTAACGGAATTTATAGAGGTTCTGCATTACGCTGTAAAGACCGTCTTTATATTCTTTTTTGGCTGCCGGATTGGCGCTGGCGATTTTGTAAGCTCTCGCATACGCGTCAATTGCGCGGTCGGCGTAACCTTTGGCTAATGCGTAAGCAACTTTCGATTCGTCGGTTTCGGTGTTGTTTGCCGCTTTGATTTTGTCTCTGCTTTCCTGGTCTAAACGCTTTGCCTCGTCGAAATACGACTCGCCGATTGTCTGGTAGATGACCGGAAAGTTTTTGACCGCCGAGTTGGATTTCGCCGCTTTATAAAGATACGGAATCGCTTCTTTTTTCTGGTTCTGGTTGAAATACATCAAGTAGCCGATATTGTAGTTCATCCAGCCGAGCGCGTTTTCCTTGCCGTTCGGAAACTCTTTAACGCCGCTGTAAGTGTATTGATACGCGCCGTAGTTTTGCGAAGTTTTACCGGCTTCAAGTTTCTGAATCGCCGATTTCGCGTAGTTTATCGTGTCGGCGTTGTATTTGGTATTCGCCGGAGTTTTCAGGGATTCGTCATAACCGATTGAACCTAAAACAAGAATTACGTCGAGCAGGTCTGGAGTTTGAGCGAGAATCGCTTTTCCGCTGGTGTAGGTTTCATCCCAGTTTTTACCGCTGACGCTCGTGTCGAAACGCGTGATAGCGGCGTTTCTGTTTGCCGCGGCTTCGACGGTGGCTACTAAACTTTCGAGTCTCGGAACGTCTTTTTTCAGATAATCTACCTGAGCGGCGTAATCGGCGTTTGTGCCGTATTTTTCGATGTATTGTTTGCCGGCTTCGATAGCGATTTTCTTCTGAGCGGTCGTTCCGGCGTAATTGTCGGTGTATTTTTTATAAAGGGCGATGTTTTCTTCGAGTCCGTCCTGAGCGTAAGTCGGCGTGACGGTCGCGGCGCTGAAAGCCGTCATAAAAATTGCGAGCGCCAAAGCTCTAAAAATGGTTTTCATTAAAATTTCTCCTCCAAGCGTTTTCAATACTGTAACTCGTTTTGCAAAATCCGCAACTGAGTAAAGTGTCCGAGGTTTTGCGAAAATTCAGATGTAGCGCCCAAAAAAAAAGTTTGCCGCTTTTTACAATTTCGCCAAGTCGGTTCGGTCGGAAATTTAATAAAATAAAATTTCCTGCGACAGTTACGGAAAGCTAAATAATCACGCACGATTCGCCCTCGTGTCAAGGCGCGCCGTAAAACAACAAAACATCGATTTACCCAAAAAATTTAAGTTCTTCGAGACAATCAGTATAATCGAGTCTCGAAGAACTTAAATTTTTTGTCGTATGTAAATGTAAATGTAAATGTAAAATTATTTGTTTGAAACGATGCGCAGGCGTGTCGGTTCGAGATTTTCCTTTTTCACCGTAATTTCGGGTTTGACCATAATTTCGGGGTTTTCCTTTCGCACGGTGATGACGACGGGCGCGAATATCGGAGACGGACTTTCCGTTTTCTTTGCCGCTTTTTCGATTAGCTCCGTTTTTATCCCGTTATCGGCACCGCCTTTTTTGCCTTTGCTGAGCGCGTCGTTGTCTTCGGCGTCTTCAATGCCTTCGGCGTCTTTGTCGAGCAGAGCGGCGGTTTTGGCATCGATTTTCGGCTGCGGTTTAATCGCCGCCGGAGTTTGCGCTATCAGCGGTTTCGCGCCTTTTTCCCTTAAACGGTAACTCAGCGATTGGTAAATTCGTCCCGCGATTGCCGCCGCGTATTTTCCGCGTTCCAACTCTCCGCGCGTGATGACGACGACGGCGAGTTTCGGATTGGCGACGGGCGCGACCGACGCGAAAAGTCCGAGCCACGAACCCTGCCCGATGCACGAGCCGGTTTTACCCGCGATGCCGAGCGCCGAATCGACGCCGCGTCTGGCTGTTCCGTAAGTTCCCGCGCCAATCATTCCCGGAACTACGCCGCGCAAATTCGTCGTCGGCAGAGCAATTGTGCCGCGCGTCGTCAGATTAAAATTCGCCTGTTCAAATTTCGTGCGCGGAATCTGCGGAACGACGATTTTCCCGCCGTTGGAAATGGCGGAAACCATAACCG
>JALZOE010000580.1 GCA_030857325.1 Acidobacteriota bacterium | reverse complement strand
AAATGAAGCCGCTTGCGCGACGTTTGCGGGCAGGATGCCCGCGCTCCCGGTTAATGTCCACGCTCACAGGTATTTTTTTAGTTCTTATTCACATAAACTATAAAATAATCATTCTCTTTGTTTAATTTTTCTGTTTTAATAAAGATATGAAAGCAATTCATTCGCAGAAAACCGCCGCGCAGGAACTTGAAAGTCAGTATTCATTCATTCGCAGTTACACCGAACAAATCTGCGCGCCGCTCGAACCGGAAGATTACGTGCCGCAGCCAATCCCGGACGTTTCTCCGGCAAAATGGAACATCGCGCACACGACGTGGTTTTTCGAGGAAATGATTTTAAAGAAGTTCGTCGAAAATTATCAGGAATTCGATGCCCGATTCGGTTTTCTTTTCAACAGCTATTACAATAGCATCGGCGAAAGAGTTCTGCGCCATCAGCGCGGCGATTTGTCGCGCCCGACAGTCCGAGAAGTTTTCGCCTACCGCAAATACATCGACGAAAAAATGCGCGAATTGCTCGCTCAAAATTTATCGGAAGGGGCGCGCGAACTCGTCGTTTTGGGCTTGAACCACGAACAGCAGCATCAGGAGCTTTTGATTACCGATTTGAAATATACCTTCGGCTGCAATCCGACTTTTCCCGTTTACGACGCGGAAAATATACTGGAAGAAACCGGCGAAATCGAACCCGAAAGTTTTGCCCGAATTGAAGAAGGGATTTACGAAATCGGTTTTCAGGGCGACGGCTTTCACTTCGACAACGAACTCGGACGCCATAAAGTTTATCTCGAAGATTTTTCTATCAGCAAGAATCTCGTTACAAACGGCGAATTTATCGAATTTATCGAAGACGGCGGCTACGAAAATCACGCTTTATGGCACGCCGAAGGTTTGGATTGGGTCAAACAAAACGAAATAAACGCGCCGCTCTACTGGCGCGAAATAAACGGCGAACGGTTTCAATTTACTTTAGGCGGTTTGCGTAAAATAAAAAATGAAAACGCCGTCTGCCACGTTTCCTTTTACGAAGCGGCGGCTTTTGCCGAATGGAAAAAAATGCGCCTGCCGACTGAATTTGAATGGGAAGCGGCGGCGGAACGATTCGATTGGGGCTTGCGCTGGGAATGGACGAACAGCGCGTATCTGCCGTATCCGAATTTCACCAAACCGGCGGGCGCGCTCGGTGAATACAACGGCAAATTTATGATAAATCAAATGGTTCTACGCGGCGCGTCGGTCGTCACGCCGCCGAATCACAGCCGCAAAACTTACCGCAATTTTTTTCACCCGCATTTGCGCTGGCAGTTTACCGGAATCCGTCTGGCAAAATAAAAACGCGGAAATTTAACCGCAGATAAACGCAGAGGAACAGAGATAAAAGCAGGAAAGATAAAAAAGAATTGTTTAAAATGGAATTTATCAACCATCTGGATTTATCGGCGTTAATCCGTGCCTGTCTGCGGTTAAATTTTTCTTAATAAATGCAAACCAAAATACAAACTAAAACAAATATTTTCGCCGAAGACGTTTTAAAAGGCTTGTCCGCCGAACCGAAATTTCTTTCGTCAAAATATTTTTACGACGAGAGAGGCTCGCGGTTGTTTCAGCAGATTATGGATTTGCCTGAATACTATTTGACGCGCTCTGAATTTGAGATTTTTTCAGAACAAACAAGAGAAATTTTTCAAGCATTTTCCGCGCGCGGGACAAGTTTTGATTTAATCGAACTCGGCGCGGGCGACGGCACGAAAACGGCTGTTCTGATTGATTATTTTTTGCGGCAGAAAGCCGATTTCACGTATTCGCCGATTGATATTTCACAGGAAGCGGTTGACGCTCTGACCGAAAAATTCAAAACCGAGTTTCCGCGGCTTTCGATGAAGCCGAAAACCGGCGATTATTTCCGTATTCTCGAAACGCTGAAATCGGCGGCGGAAAATCCGAAAATAATTTTGTTTTTAGGCTCGAACGTCGGAAATTTCAGCCGCCCGCAAAGCATCGAGTTTTTCCGAAGTCTGCGCGGCGTGATGAACGACGGCGATTTGCTTTTCGTCGGTTTCGATTTGCACAAAAACCCGCGCGTTATCGTCGAAGCCTACGACGACGGTTCGGGCGTAACGGC
>JALZOE010000158.1 GCA_030857325.1 Acidobacteriota bacterium | reverse complement strand
GCTAAAAGAAGCGCAGAAAACCGCTCCGAACAGCCCGAAGGTCAATCTCGCGCTCGCCAAACATTTTCGCTTCAAAGGAGACAACACAAGCGCGCTGCTCGCGCTGGCAAAGAGCTATCCTGATTATTCGCAGATGTTCCCGGAAGAAATGGGACGCGAAGAATGGGAGATTTTTTATCCTTTAACAAACTGGCAGGATATAAAATACTGGGCAAAAGCGCGCAATTTAGACGCGTTTCAGGTCGCCGGATTTATCCGCCAGGAAACGATTTTCAGCCCGCGCGCCAAATCCAAAGCAAACGCTTACGGTTTAATGCAGCTTCTGATTCCGACGGCGCGCTCTGTTGCGAGAAAATACAACGCTTCGACCACGGAAATTTACCCCGAAACGCTTTTCCAGCCGCGCCTCAATATCGAACTCGGAACAGGTTACATACGCGAGCAGTATGATAAATTCGGGCGCGTCGAATACGTCGCCGTCGCCTACAACGCCGGACCGGGGCGCGTCTCCCAATGGCGCGCCAGATTGCCGTTCGAGATTGACGAATTTGTCGAAGCGATTCCCTTCCGCGAAACGAAAGGCTACGTGCAGGGAATTATCAGAAATTCGGCGCAGTATCGCAGACTTTACGACGAAACCGGAAATTTCAAAGCAAACGTCGGAACGCGCCCGCTGCGCGGCGAAATCGATTCAAAATCGCGCGAACAGTTGGCGGCGGAATTTCCCGATTTGAAAATTGACGAAAATAAATCGGAATAAATAACAAAAAAGATAAAACGAGAACAAACACGGATTTAAGCTGATTTTTGCACAAATCGAAAAATCGTCCGCACAACAGACCTCTTGCATAAGTCGCTTTCGGCAATAACAAAAGTCTTGCAAACATTAAACGTCCGGGCTTGAAAAATTGACTTATGCAAGAGGTCTATTAAACGAAAACGCTCCGGTTCATCAAACCGAAAATTGTCGCCGCCGAACAAACATAAGCGTCCGAAAGTTTTTCGAGGCAGTTTATTCGCTGCCGCGCGCGTCATATTAAAACCTTTGGGGTTAATAATTTAGATTTTCGGTTGAAAAAGACGGGAAAATTTTGAGATTTATTTATGGATTTTATCAAGGAAGGAATTGAGCCGTTTATAAAAGCGCTCAATTACAATATATTCGCTCTCGGCGAAGCCAAAATAACGCCTTTGAGCATAATTTATCTAGCTTTGCTGACGTGGCTGCTTTTTTATCTCTCGAACAAGCTGCGCGGCGTGCTGGTCGAACACGCCTTAAAACACACTAGTCTCGATGTCGGCGCGCGGCAGGCAATCGGGACGGTTACGCGCTATCTGCTGCTGGCGCTCGGTTTGCTGATAATTCTGCAAACGGTCGGCATTAACCTGACGACGCTCAACGTCGTCGCCGGCGCGGTCGGCATCGGCGTCGGTTTCGGTCTGCAAAATATCGCCAGCAATTTTATCAGCGGCTTGATTATTCTGACCGAGCGTCCCGTAAAAGTCGGCGACCGCATCGAAATCGACGACGTTGACGGAATGGTTACGGCAATCGGCGCGCGCAGCACAAAGGTTAAAACCAACGACAACATAACGATTATCGTGCCGAACAGCAAATTTATTTCCGAAAACGTAGTTAATTGGAGCTTCGATAATCGAATGATACGTTTTCACGTTCCGGTCGGCGTCGCCTACGATTCGGACGTGAATCTGGTAAAAAAACTGCTTCTAAAAGTCGCGCGCGAAAGTCTGGACGTATTGAACGAACCGGCGCCGTCGGTCAGATTAAAGAAATTCGACGACAGCGCTCTCTATCTCGAACTATGGGTTTGGAGCGAATCGAAAATGCAGAGCAAAAGCGTTCTTTTCAGCGATATAAACTTCGCCATTCTCGAAGAATTTCGCGCTCACGACATCGAGATTCCTTTCCCGCAAACCGATTTACACATTCGCAGCGGTCAATTCGAGTTAAAGGACAAATCAATTTTAGTGGTCGATGAAGCGGAAAACTAAATCGAATAAAAAACCGAAAAAGGCAATCATTCATCGTGATTGCCTTTTCCGCTTAAAGTTGAAATGCCCTCGACAGGATTTGAACCTGTAACCGAGCGATTATGAGCCGCGCGCTCTACCGTTGAGCTACAAGGGCGAAAACTTTTACAGTTTAATTAAAAACACGCCGCGCCGCAAATGCAAAAAATCTCTTTTGGCTTAACCGGCTAATTTGCGTCGAATTTCGGCTTTTTGCCACTGATTTTTTATAAATTCCGTCGGCTGAAACATTGTTCCCGAAACTGCATTCGGCGTCGTTTCCCTGTTGCGTAACTTTCGCGCCGCCGATTGATTTTCCGGTTTGAGCATTTATCGCGGATGTCAGAATAAAACAAAATACAAAAACACTACAAAGTATTAGTAATTTGTTCATTTTTTCGTAACCTTTTGTTAAAAATCTGCTTAAACCTTTTATTTTACCGCTGCAATCTGCTATATTTTTGCCCAACTCTTTCCAAAATTCAAAGTTATAAAAGGTAATTAAATTTTATGAGTGCAAATGCAGGAACTTTTGATAACGTCGGAGGGACGGCTGACAACGCCGGAGCGATTGCCGACCAAAATAAACATCCGAAAGGTCTTTACGTGCTTTTCGGAACGGAAATGTGGGAGCGGTTTAGTTTTTATTCGATGCTCGCGCTGTTTACGCTTTATTTGCGCGACCCGAATGAAGGTTTCGGCTGGACGGCGACGCAGGCGACTTCGCTTTACGCCAATTATCTGATGTTCGTTTACGCCAGTCCGCTCATCGGCGGTTTGATTGCCGATAAAATTACCGGCTATCGCAAAGCCGTGATGATTGGCGGCGTGTTCTTTATGATTGGACACGGCTTGCTTTCGATTCCGGCAATCTGGGCGGTTTACGCCGCTTTGACTTTTCTGGTCATCGGCAACGGTTTTTTCAAACCGAACGTCTCGACGATGGTCGGCAATCTTTACCCGGAAGGCAGCCCGCTCAAAGACCGCGCTTATAATATTTTTTATATGGGCATCAACGTCGGGGCGGTGTTCGCGCCGGTTGTGATGGAAATCGTCAAGGCTTATTTCGGTTTTCACGCCGCATTTGCCGTCGCCGCTTTCGGAATGTTGATTTCGGTCGGGATTTTGTGGTTTTTCAAAAATTCGGTTGAAGATACGGAAAAAAGAAATCCGCTCGCGTCGCCAAATCAAGCGGCGGACGTTGCTGCGACCGCCGTTGACGCGCCGCCGCACGGCATCAGCGACCAGGACGAAGGCGGACATAAAGCCGCCAATCAAGCTCGCCAGGATACGATGAACGCCGTGCCGGACTCGAAACGCATTATGGCTTTGATCGTCATTTTCGCCATCGTCATCGTGTTCTGGATGGTTTTTCATCAAAACGGTTCGACCTTGACTTATTGGGCGGACGACAACACGGCGTGGAACGTTTCGGGAACGATTTCAAATTCCATCAATCCGTTCTGGATTATCGTGCTGACGTTTCCGCTTGTCTGGTTCTGGGGAATGCTCGCTAAACGCGGAATGGAGCCTTCGACGCCGACGAAAATGGCAATCGGAATGCTGCTGACCGGACTTTCGTTTTTTATTCTTTATTTCGGGGCGATTCAGGGCGAAGGACAAACACCGACCGCCGAACAGCTTGCCGGCGGTTCGTTCAGAATCAACGAACGAGTGGCGACGAATCTGAACGCCGACGGCGTTCCGCAGGACGTTCTCGACAGAATTCTCGCCGCCAAAGACGCCGACGGCAAAAATTTAATCAACGACGTGAAATTTTCCGCCAAAGAAGACGAAACGACGAAGCAGCAAATTTCCGGCGAACAGGGCTACATCGATACCATCAACCAAGCCGCGCCCGGCGCAGGCACGCAGTATCGGGATGCCTTTCTCCAGCGCAGTTATCTGTTTCAGGTCTCACCGTTCTGGCTGATTCTGGCTTACGCGGTTATCTCTCTCGGCGAACTGATGCTCTCGCCGATGGGCTTGTCGCTCGTCTCGAAAGTCGCGCCGATTCATATGCGCGGATTGCTGATGGGCGGTTGGTTCGTGGCGACGGCAATCGGCAACAAGCTGACGATGATTGGAATTTACTGGAGCATCTGGTATCAATCGTCGTTTTTCATCATTCTGGGATTGATGGCTATAATAATGTCGATAGTTTTGTTCGCTTTACTTAAACCTCTAAAAAGAGCGATGCCGGGCGTTTAGAAAGTATGAATGATAAATTTGGTTAATTCATTATCGTTCAATCATTAAACTTATCGGCTGCGATTTTCGAGTGAGAATCGCAGCCGTTCATTTTCATTACTTAAAATTGATTTTTTCGCTCGACGAAATTTCCGCTCCCGTTTTTTGAATCGAATGAACGCGCCAACTTTCGTTTCTTTCGGGGAAATCGGTGCGAAAATGACCGCCGCGCGATTCTTCGCGCCACAATGCGGCTTTAGCAACTAAAATTGCAACACTGACAAAGTTGCGCGAAGAAGTTCCGAGATTCGCTTCGGAAATTTGTTCGAGTTCGCGCAAAGCTCGCTTTAACGAATCGGCGTCGCGCAGAATTCCGACGCGTTCCCACATCAAACGTTTGACGCGCTTTTTAACCGCCGTCGCAACGGAAGTTTCAGGTTTCTGGTTTTTAGTTTCCAGTTTCTCGGTTTCGGTTTCTGGTTTTGACCTGAAACCTGAAACCTGAAATCTGAAACCTTCTTCGGCTGCCGCTTTTCCCGCGCGCGCCCCGAAAACCAAACCTTCGAGCAAGGAATTCGACGCCAGACGGTTTGCGCCGTGAACGCCGGTGCAGGCGACTTCGCCAGCCGCGTAAAGTCCGGCAACCGAACTTTTGCCGTCTAAATCCGTTCGCACGCCGCCCATACAATAATGCGACGCGGGCGAAACCGGAAGCAAATCTTCGGCAATATTCAAATCGTAAAATTTGCAGGTCTCGTAGATTTTCGGAAAGCGTTCTTTCAAAAAATCTTCGTTCATCGCCGTCATATCGAGAAAGACATTACGCGTTCCCGTCCGGCGTATTTCGGCGACAATCGAGCGCGAAACAATATCGCGCGGCGCGAGTTCCAGCCGCTCGTCGTAGCGCGTCATAAAGCGTTCGCCCTGTTTATTACGCAAAATGCCGCCTTCGCCGCGCATCGCCTCGGACAAAAGAAATCTCGGCGCGTTTTCCAAACTCAAAGCCGTCGGGTGAAACTGGACGAATTCCATATCAGCCATTTCCGCGCCCGCCCGGAAAGCCATCGCCATTCCGTCGCCCGTCGCAACCGGCGGATTCGTCGTGTGCAGAAACAGATGTCCCGCGCCGCCCGTGCATAAAAATACGCCGCGCGCGAAAATCTCGCGCGGCGCGCGTAAGATTGGGTCAAGAAAGCGCACGCCGACGCATTTTTCGTCCCGCACAATCAAACTTTCCGTGTCGGCAAACGGCATTAAAACGATATTTTTTTCCTGCCGCGCCCGTGCAATCAAAGCGCGGACGATTTCTTTTCCGGTCGAATCGCCGTGCGCGTGCAGAATTCTGCGGCGCGAATGCGCGGCTTCCCGCGTGAAAATCAATTTCCCGCCTTCCCGGTCAAACTCGGTTCCCCAATTTATCAATTCCTGTATATATTTCGTGCCGTCGCTGACAAGAATTTCGACCGCTTCTTCATCGCAAAGTCCCGCGCCCGCAACCAGCGTGTCGTCTTCGTGGAGTTCGGCGTTGTCGTCTTCCGACAAAACAACCGCCACGCCGCCCTGCGCGTATTCGGTGTTCGACTCGCTCGCTTTGTCTTTGGTTAAAACCGTTACCTGAGCGCCCGACTCGGCAAGCTCAATCGACGCGCGCAATCCGGCGATTCCGCTTCCGATGACGACAAAATCCGTTTGAAGTGCCATACCGAAAACTTTAACAACAACAAAGTTCAAAGTCTAAAGCCGATAGGTTTAAAGACAGTCTATTTAACGATTTACAGAAAAACTTGAAGGCGAACGTCGCAAACGCTTTGCCGCTGTTTGTTACGCTGTAGATTTTCGGCGTTTGGCAGCCGCGCAAATATAAAACACGCGAAGTTTCCGCGTCTGCAAAAGACTGGCGGGAAAAATTCGCGGCGTTGTGCGAAAAACTGCAAACCGTTGAAACGATTCGACTTGTGCAGTCAAATTTAATAAAATGCCGCAAAAGTCGCCACGACGAAATGTAAAAATCCCGCGCGATTTTAGTTGCGCTTTTTATTTTTTATTTTTTAATTTCCGGCAATGAGGGGTTTTTCAAAATTTTCGAGCAGTTTCCAAAAAATTATTAAACTGCCGTCCGTATCTTTTCGATGAATTCTTAAAGCGACCAGAACGTCGGCATCACCAAAACTTATCGCCCGCAAAACGTATGTATTACCAACGACAGCCGGAAGATTACTTTTATAAACCGCGCCGTTCGCCTCGTAATTCCAAGCTCTCCGCTGTTCCGTTCTAATTTCCGATTCGGCGGCGGGCGGCTTGTAGT
>JALZOE010000157.1 GCA_030857325.1 Acidobacteriota bacterium | reverse complement strand
ATTAAGCGGCGAGCGCGGCGGCGTTCCCGAAATCGCGCAGACCGATTCGCAGACGCTTTCGTTTCTGGTAACCGCCGCCTTTAATCTCGAACCGAATTTAAAGTATAAAATGCTCGAAACCCGCTCGACCGTCGAGCGTCTGACCAAAATGCGCGAAATTCTCGTTCAGGCAACCGGCAAAATGGAAGAAAGCGCGGAAATTCACACGGCTGCCAAAACGAACGGACACGGCAGAAAGAAAATAGAAATTTAAAATAGTAAATGGTAAATGAAAGACAATTCTTCTATTTACCATTTCTTGCCGTTATTCATTGCCCAAACTTTGTTTGAAAAACGCAATCACGCGCTGGTCGTAGGCTTCGGATTGTTCGAGCGAAGCGTTGGTAATGCTGTAGCCGGAAGGATTTAAATCGGTTTTGGCATCGACTTTCGTGCTTTGCGGAAAACAGCGGCTCAATTTTTCGGTCGAAGTCTGAAAAGCCGGCGCGTCCGAACCGGCGAGAAGCAGAACATCTCGATTTGCGACTGATTTTGCCGTGTAGCACAGCGAATCGCGGCGGTAACAGCCGTCGAAAAAATAAAAACGCGTGCCGAATTCGGCAAATTTTGTCGTCAGCGAGCTGGCGAACGGAAAACTGCGGTCAATCGATGAAGCGAGAAGCGCGTCGGCGTCCGCCGGAACAGAATCGAGCGCGATTGCCCGTATGTCTTCTTCCCTGGCGGCGGTCGTAATCGCCGCCATCGCGCCCATATCGACTCCGTAAATGCCGATATTCCGCCCGACTAAATTCGTCTGATTGTCGCTTTTTAAACTACGAAGAAAATCGACGGCGGCAATCGCGTCGTTGGTTTCACAGCCGCCGAACGACGAATATTTAACCGGCGGATTTTCGCCGTGTCCGCGCTGGTCGGGCATCAGAATTGTAAAATTCGTCGCCTCGTTGAGCTTGACGCCGAGATTCAAATTATACGAGCGGTCGGCGCCGTAGCGGTGAAGCAGAAGAACAGCCGGAGCGTTTTCCGCGCCGCGCAGAAGCCAGCCGCGCGCCTGTGTGCCGTCCGCATTTTGCCACGTTTCTTCCGTAACGCGCGCGCCGCGGGCGCTGAATCTGCCGTATTTTTCGGGCGCAACCAGATATTTCGCCGTCGGCGGATGCGCCGCTTTATAAATCAAACCGATTGAAGCGACGGCGATTGCCAGCAGAAAAAGAACGGCGACGGGAAGCAGCAGACGGTAAAAACTTTTAAAAAGACGAATTGTTTTTGCCATAATTTTATAACTTTTTATATTTGCGGGAATATTAGCGGTTTGCCGGTAAAAGAAAATACAACTTGTGTCGATGCTTGCGAGTCTTATGTGTCAGTCCTCGAAAATAAGAACTTTCGGTAAGCCGTCTAAAATGCTATCATAAACGACAGAAGAAAAGGAAGAACTTTAAACAAATGAAAACAAATTTTTTTGCTTCGGTTTTGGTTATCTTTGCGCTCGGCGCCAATCTGTTCGGACAAGCGGCGATGAAATCAGACGCGCCGCGGGCTGAAACTGCGGCGACAAAAACGCAGTTTTTCCCGCTTTCTCAATTGAAGGAAGGAATGAAAGGAACGGCATGGACGGTTTTTCGCGGCAGCGAGCCGGAAGAATTTCAAGTTGAGATTCTCGGTGTCGTTCCCGGCGCGGTCGGTCCGAAACAGGATATGATTGTCGGGCGCATTTCCGGCGGCGGCGCAGACCGGACGAGCGTTTTCGCCGGTATGAGCGGTTCGCCCGTTTATATCGACGGTAAGCTGGTCGGCGCGATTGCTTACAGTTTCCCATTCTCGAAAGAGCCGATTTGCGGCATCACGCCGATTGAGCAGATGCTCGCCATTTTCGAGAAAAATCAAAATCTGCCAATCAAACCGCGAGAGCCGCGACCGATTTCATTTGCCGAGCTTTCATCGACGAACTGGAAACAGAGTTTTCCCAAGGGAGCGACGGTTTCAAGTTCGATTTTCGCGGGCGGTGCTTCCAATTCGGCGCTTAACGCAGTTGCCGGGCAGTCGTTTCAGCCGATAGCGACGCCGATGAGTTTCAGCGGGATTTCGCAGGAAACCTTGAATTTTTTCGCTCCGCAGTTAGCGTCCGTCGGCTTGCTGCCGGTTGCAGCGGTCGGCGGTTCGGCGCGCATTACCGCTTTGAAAAAAGCGGACGATAAAACTTTGGTCGGCGGCACGTCGGTTTCGATGCAGCTCGCGCGCGGCGATTATTCGATGGCGGCGGCGGGAACGGTTACATACCGAGACGGCGACAAAATTTACGCGTTCGGTCACCCGTTCTTAAGTTTGGGAACGTCCGATTTGCCGATGTCCGAATCGCACGTCGTCGCCGTTATTCCGAATCTGAACAATTCGTTTAAGCTCGCCGTGCCGGATTCGATGGTCGGCGTGATGACGCAGGACAGAGCGACCGGCGTTTTCGGCAAACTGGGACAAGCGCCGAAGATGATTCCGGTTAAACTCAACCTTCAGACGAGCCGCGATAACGTCGAAACTCTGAATTTTGAAGTGGCGAAGGACGATTTTTTAACACCGCTTTTGTTAAATATCGCGGTTTACAATTCGATTACCGCCAACGAGCGCAGTTTGGGCGATTCGACGATTGAACTGACGGGTGAAATCAAACTCAAAGGTCAGGATTCGATAAAGCTCGAACGGCGGTTCGGCGGCGCGCAGGCTTCGCAAATCGCCGCGCTGTCGGTCGCCGTTCCGGTCAGCGCGATTCTGCAAAGCCGTTTCGACGACGCGGAAATCAGCGAGGTGAATTTAAATTTAACATCGATTGACGGCAGCAAAACCGCCGCGTTGGAGCGCATAACGCTCGACCGAACGGAAGTCAAAGCGGGCGAAAGTTTTGAAGTACAGGCGTTTGTCCGCAGCGAAACGGGAAAAGTTTTCTCTCAGAAAATCCCGGTTAAAATTCCGGGTGACACGCCCGCCGGAATGCTGATTGTCGCCGTCGGCGACGGCAGCGCGGTTCAGCAAACTTCGATGTCCAAACAATTCGTGCCGAAGGATTTAAGCGAGCTTGTCAAAACTATTAACGACATCAAAAAAAGCGACCGCCTCTATGTTCAAACTTACCGCGTAACGAACGGCGCGATTATCGGCGCTAAAGAATTGCCGAATCTGCCGCCGTCAATGCTGGCAACTTTGAACAACGACAGGACGGCAGGCGGATTCAAACCGACGGTTTTAACCGTTTTGACCGAACAGGAAATCGCACCGGCGGAATTTATAATTTCCGGTCAGCAGGTTTTGACGATTGAAATCGTCAAATAAGGCGAAGTAAAAAATTATTTTGGAAAAGGTTAGGAACATTCAAACGTTCTTGACCTTTTTTTTCTTTGTTATAAACTGAAATATGAATAATCTAACAACACTAATGCGGGCAATCAGCTTTGCCGCCAAAAAACACACGCTTCAAAAACGCAAAGGCGCGGACGAAGAACCATATATCAATCATCCGCTGGAAGTTTTGAACCTTTTAACGAGCGTCGGACGAGTCGAGGATTTCGACGTTTTAATCGCCGCCGTTCTCCACGACACAATCGAAGACACGAAAACGACGAGAGAAGAAATCACCGAACTTTTCGGCGCGGAAGTCTGTAAAATGGTTTTGGAATTAACCGACAACAAGTCTCTGCCGAAAGCGGAAAGAAAACAACTGCAAATCGAACACGCCCCGCATATTTCACACGGCGCAAAGCAAATAAAGCTGGGCGACAAAATCAGCAACATCCGCGACGTTCTGGAAAATCCGCCCGACGGCTGGTCTGAAAAACGGCGCAACGAATACGTCAAATGGGGCGAAAATGTCGTCGCCGGTCTGCGCGGCGCAAACGACAATCTGGAAAAGCACTTCGACGTATTAATCGCAAACGCTCGCGCAAAAGGAATCGGGTAAATAGGTGATAGGTGATAAGTATTATTTTGCTTTACTTATCACCTATCACTTTTCACTTATTAAGGGTGCGTCATTTCTTCCGGCTTGACGTATTCGTCAAACTGCTCGCCGGTCAAAAGCCCTAATTCGATTGCCGATTCTTTGAGCGAAGTTCCCTTTTTGTGCGCGTTCTTGGCAATTTTTGAAGCGTTGTCGTAACCGACGTGTTCGTTCAAAGCTGTAACAAGCATCAGCGAATCGTTTAAATATTCGTCGATTTGCGGGCGATTTAGCTCGATGCCGTCGATACAGAATTCGACAAAGCCGACGGATGCATCATTTAACAATCGAACCGAATGCAGGAAGTTGTGAATCATCACGGGTTTGAAAACATTTAACTCAAAGTTTCCCTGCGAACCGGCGAAACCTATGCAAGCGTCGTTGCCTAAAACCTGCGCGGCGACCATCGTCATCGCTTCGCTTTGAGTCGGATTGACTTTGCCCGGCATAATCGAGCTTCCCGGCTCGTTTTCCGGCAGAGAGATTTCGCCGATGCCGCATCTCGGACCCGACGCGAGCCAGCGAATATCGTTGGCGATTTTCATCAGCGAACAGGCGAGAGTTTTCAGCGCTCCCGAAGCGAAAACGATTTCGTCGTGTGCCGAGAGAGCCGCAAATTTGTTCGGGTGCGCTCTGAACGGCAAGCCTGTAATTTCGGCAATCTGCGCGGCGGCGCGGTCGGCAAATTCAGGGTGCGAGTTCAAACCCGTTCCGACGGCAGTTCCGCCGATTGCCAAATCGAGCAAGCCGTCTAAAACCATTTTCAATCTCTCGACATCTCTGTGAATCAAGTTCGCCCAGCCGCCGAATTCCTGTCCGACGGTCAAAGGCGTCGCGTCCTGCAAATGCGTTCTGCCGATTTTTACGACATCGGAGAAAGCGAGCGCTTTGGCGGTTATTGCATCGTAAACCCGTTCGATTTGCGGAATCAGCGCGCTCAAAGTTTCCGCCGCCGCGATATACATCGCCGTCGGGAACGTGTCGTTTGACGACTGCGACATATTCACGTCGTCGTTCGGATGAACCGGCGTTTTACTGCCCATTTCGCCGCCCGCCATTTCGATGGCGCGGTTCGAGATAACTTCGTTGGCGTTCATATTCGTCTGTGTGCCGCTGCCCGTCTGCCAGACACGGAGCGGAAAATGCGCGTCCAAGTCGCCCGCGACAACTTCGTTGGCGGCGCGTAAGATTAAATCAGTTTTCTGCAAAGTCATCTTTTCCGGCTTCAATTGATGATTGACAATCGCCGCCGCCTTTTTCAAAATGCCGAGAGCGCGAATCATCTCGCGCGGCATCACATCGAATCCGATGTTGAAATGATGCAGACTTCTTTCGGTCTGCGCGCCCCAGTATTTATCCGCCGCCACGTCAATCGCGCCCATCGAATCGGTTTCCGTCCGCTTGTTTTGCGTCGTCGCCTGCGACGTGTGTTCGGTCATTTGTTGTATTCCTCGCTCGGTATTTGTATGAATATGATTTTCCACTTCTTTTGATTATAATACCTTTATAGATATGCAGGAAAAGCCGTCCGCCAAATATACCCGGAGATAGCCGGTTGTGATACGCTTTTCCACTTTTAATTCGACAAACGTATGTGCAAAAAAAATGATTATACGCGCCGCGCGATTACGGCACTTTTGGCGGTTTTGACCGCGCTCTTTGCGCTGGCGCTGATGTCGAGCGATACAGGCGCGGCGGAAATAAAAGAAAATGTAACCGCAGCGAACAATATCTTTAGAAAGCAATTTGATTTCGCAGCGGGCGAAATAAAGCGTTTTAAGTCCATTGGCTAACCACACGCTAAATTCTTATAATGTCTTTTTCAGCTTTAGAAGATAAATTTAATATACGGAGATAAAACATTGGCAGAACAATTTGACGTAACGATTATCGGTTCGGGTCCGGGCGGCTATGTTGCCGCCGTCAGAGCCGGACAGCTTGGATTAAAAGTGGCGATTATCGAAAAGGAAAAGGACGCGAAAATGGGCGGAACGTGCGGCTTGCGCGGCTGTATTCCGACCAAAGCCTTGCTTCAGTCGGCGCACTTGTTCGAGAAAGCCGGACATTTCGCCGAATACGGCATCAAGGTTGACAATTTAAGTTTCGACTGGACGCAGGTGCAGAAACGCAAAGGCGACATCGTTAATAAAAACGCGGCGGGCGTTACCTATTTGATGAAGAAAAACAAGGTAACTGTTTTTAACGGCTTCGGCAAAATCGCCGGAAAAGGCAAAGTCGAAGTCGCGCTCGAAGGCGGCAAAACGCAGACGATTGAAACGAAAAACATTATCATCGCAACGGGTTCGGTCATCAAGCCGTTTCCCGGTTTTGAAACCGACGGCAAGCAGGTCGTCAATTCAGACCAGATTTTAGAACTGCAAAGCGTTCCGAAATCGATGATTGTAATGGGTTCGGGCGCGGTCGGCGTCGAATTCGCCAGCGTCTATTCGCGCTTCGGGTGCGAGACGACCGTCGTCGAATTTATGCCGCGCATCGTCCCCGTCGAAGATGAAGAAGTTTCCAAAGAACTCGCCCGCAGCTTCAAAAAACGCGGCA